>CBINNO010000028.1:0-31057 GCA_966252055.1 uncultured Rheinheimera sp.
GTTGACTGACTGAACCGTCAGCCATCGTGAGTTTTAATGGGCCAATGTAATCAAAGTCGGCATGACTAAAGGCACTGAACGTCAGTGCAGCAAACAACAACGGTATCGTTTTAGGGAATTTCATCTCAACCTCTCAGACGAAATGGGTCAACTATTACGCTGACGAGGGATCAGACGCAATTGCTGACCCGGCTTAATCAGGCTATCGGCAGTCAAACCATTCCACTTCAGTAAGTCTGCTAATTTTATCTTGTATTGACGGGCGATGCGGTCTAACGACTCACCAGATTTAACTGTATGTGTGGTACTACTACCTGTTGTCTTGGCCACTTTTGTGTCCGCTTTGGCAGATTTTTCTGCTGGCAGCCGCAACTTCTGGCCTGGTTTGAGCTGATCTGACTTGAGATTATTCAACGTTTTTAAGGTCGCGACGCGGGTGTTGTATTTGCGCGCGATGTCGCCCAACGTGTCGCCGTTTTTAACGGTGTAACTGACTTCACGTGTCTTGGCCTTTGACGAGGTGGTTGCAGGTAAGACAACGGCAACTTTGCGCAGCTGATCACGCTGTTGCACAAAGCTGTCGAGTGCATGGAGCGGCAGCACCAGTGGGAATTCTTTACCTTGCGGTGTCATCGCCAGTTTAAAGGCCGGATTGAGACGGCGAAGCTCGGATTCTGCGATGCCGGCAAGCTGCGCGGTTTGCGCCAGCGACGCGGCACCTTTGACGGTTGTAACTGTGATAACCGCTTTGTTGGCGATAAACGGCAGTTGCAGCTGATGTGTGGCCGGTTCCCGGACCAGGTTAATCATTGCCAGCCATTTGGGCATCGTTTGGACAAAACGCGACGGAATATGCAAGTTCCAGTAATCTGTCGGTAGTCCTTTGGCTTTATTACGCTCAATCGCCAGCTTGATCCGTCCTTCGCCGGTATTGTAGGCGGCAACAGCGTTCAGCCAGTCCTGGTCAAGGGTGTCATACAAATGTTGCAGGTAGTCCAGCACGGCGTAAGTGGAGGTGACAGGGTCTTTGCGGCCGTCATAACCCGGCTGGATCTGCAGGCCGAAATTACGGGCAGTCTGCGGCACCATTTGCCACAAACCGGCCGGACCATTGCCGACAGCCGCCGGATTAAATGCGCTCTCCACAATCGGCAGCAGCGCAATTTCAATCGGCATTCGGCGTTTCTCCAGTTCGGTGACGATCAGGTAAAGATAAGGTTCGGCCCGGCTGGCGACTTCATTAAAAAATTTCTGTTTGCTGCCGTAGAACTGCATTTCCCGGCGGATGTCGGCGCGGTCTGGTACCTCAATAGAGCTTTGTTGTATCAGGCGCTGCCACAGATCCGGCAATGCGGCCAGACTGTCCCGCTGCTTGTCGGGGTCCAGTGGCGAGTTCGGCAGTGAAATATCCTCCCGACTGGCCTCTGGCGCGACAACGGCAGTTGGCACATCGTCGTTTATGGCTTGCGTATGGTCTTTGTGAGCACAGGCCGACAAGCACAATAAGCTCAATGTCAGCAAGCCACGCGGGGAAAGATTTAGCATACAACGTCTCTGGTTCTGCAGTCTGCGGCGCAAAAAGGGCGACATGTTAACGCCAACAGACTCAATTGCAAGGCACTACTGGAAACTGTTCTTCCATTGGCGGAGAAAAGTGAACAAATCCAAAGCATTCTGCTGTTGCCAACGCTGCTGTAACGCAAGTTCTTCGCAGCGTAAAAACGGATTGATCTGACACTCTAAAGCGATTGTCGACGGCAGACTGGGCTGGCCTGCGTCTCGCAACCGGGCAACGCGTTCGCGGTATTCGACCAGCGTCTGGTTGTCAGGTTCCACCGTTTGCGCAAATTTCAGATTCGCCATGGTGTATTCGTGGCTGCAACATACCAGCGTTGCCGCTGGCAAAGCCGCCAGTTTTTGCAGGGAACTGAACATTTGCGCCGCAGAGCCCTCAAACAGCCGGCCGCAACCGGCACTGAATAAGGTGTCACCGCAGAACAACAGCGCAGCAGCGCCATTGCGTTGCTGCAGATAACCGAGGTGATTCAGGGTATGGCCGGGGAGTGTCAGCACAGTGATTGGTTCATGCCAGTGCGCGGGCAGAATTTGTTGACCGTCCTGCAGTTGAATTCCGGCCAGCAGCACGCCTTGTGCGGATGCCGCCGGGACATAGACTTCTGCTTGCGGCCAGCGCTCGCGCAGTGCCTGCAGGCCGCCGATATGGTCCGGATGCTGATGTGTGATCAGGATGGCGGTTAAAGTCAGCTGCTCGTGCTGCAGATAGTGTTGCACTGGTTCCGACAGGCCCGGATCGACCACGATGGCATACTGTCCTTGGCGTAACAGCCAGATATAGTTATCCTGCAATATAGGCAGTGGAATGGCTTCAATGGTCATGTCAGATGCCCGTGTTGGAGAAAATGGCAGTATACAGGGGAGGCACGCCGTGAAACCAGCGTTAAGCCGTTATGCGCTTAGCACAGTGCCGTCGTTCTGGCATGAATTTAATCAGGGTGATTTGCTAAAACATCAGTTGGAAGCCCAATTCAATCTTTGGTGGCCGCGGATTTTTGGCTATCACCTGCTCAAAGTCGGCACTTTGAGCGCAGAGCTCGATACCGGCGCCTGCGCTATTCGACACCAAATCAATCTGGCGGCCAGTGGTGAGCAGTTGTCCGTGCGGGCGGATCCGGATGATTTACCCTTTATAGAACATGCCGTTGACGCGGTTTTGCTGGCCCATTGCCTGGAGTACACGCAGGACCCTCACCATGTGATCCGGGAGGCTCACCGGGTGTTGCAACCGGATGGCTATTTGCTATTAAGTGGCTTCAATCCATACAGTTTAATGGGACTACTCAAGTTATGGCCGGGTTTACACCGGCGTCTGCCCTGGTCAGGCCGGTTTTTCTCGCAGGCCAGGGTTCGTGACTGGCTACATTTATTGGGGTTTGAGGTGCTTTACGAGCAGCGCTTGTTCTGTACCAGTATGCTGGCAAACTCAAATGGGAATTCGGCGTTTCGGCATTGGGCCGAACAACATCTCAATTTGCTGGGATCGGCTTATGTGATGGTCGCGCGTAAGCGGACCTTGCCGCTGACGCCCATCAAACCCAAATGGCAGTTGACCAACAGTTTTAAACCAGCAGTCAAAGGCGTTACTGTCCGTCAACAGACCAAAACCTGAGTCAGCGCGGCCGTTTCTGCCACTGCTGCAAGTACTGGTCAAGCGCATTGCCGAACTTTTGCCGGTCTTTCTGATCAATTGCCGGTGGGCCACCACTGACCAGGCCGGCACTGCGCAACTCTTCCTGCAGGTTGCGCACCGCCAGCCGGGCTTTGACATTATCACTGTCCAGTTTGTCACCGCGTGGCGTGATAACGAGGGCGCCTTTGTCGACACAGCTCGCAGCCAGTGGAATGTCCTGCGTGATCACCAAATCTCCGGCACTGACTCTGGCGGCGATCAGGTTGTCAGCGACGTCAAAACCGGCGGCTACCTGATACTGGCGACACCAGCTTGCCCTTGGCAGGGGTAACGGATGATTGGAGACAAAATGCAGCTCAATCTGCAGTCGTTCTCCTGCACGCAGCAAGATATCCCGGCACACTTTGGGGCAGGCATCTGCGTCGACCCAAATACTCATGTCATTGTTTCCTGTTGGTGTTGGCGAAGGACCTGTTGAATGTGCAGCGCCGGTAAGGTCATAAAATGCAGATCAGCCCGATAGCTCGCCGGCTGTGGACTGATTTTGAAACCCAGCCCGCTGTAACACTGCATCGCGGTGTGATTCGTCCGGTAGACGTAAAGTGATGCATCACGTCTGGGCCAATAGCGCTGGCCATTTTTCAGCAAAGCACAGATCAGGTTTTTTGCATAACCTTTGCCGCGAAACTCTTTGAAAATCAGTAGTCTGGCCAGGTGGATCTTGTCAAAGCGGTCACAAAGCTGACCAAAGCCGAGCATCTGACCATCGGCTTGCAGCAAGCTGAAACCTTGCGTATCCGACAGTTGTAACTGACGCAAAAAGTCGTTGCGCTTGAGCGGATAAGTGAAATTTTCACCACCCCATTGTGCAAGTTCGGCCGCAGAATCAAATTGGGTCATCAACAGCAATTGCTGGTCAATGGTTGCAGGCAGCAGATCCGTTTGCATGGTGCTCAAGCCCCAACATACAGCCAGGTGGCGGGGGCGACAGCCAGAATCGACAACAAGATGCTCAACTGCCAGCTTAACCGATAAAACAACTGCTGGTAGTAAACGGGATGGCGACGGATCCAAGCGAGCATCGCCATGGCCAACAGCGAGGGCACACAGAACCACAGTTGTGGCTCAGCGCTGGACAAGTTACTCCAGCTGGCGACCACGCCGGCAAAAGACAGCAGTAACCAGCTGTAAATCATTGCTTTATTGTTGTTGGCAGTCATGGGGCGGCTCGTTGGCTGGCTTTACCACATCAGATCATCCGGAATTTTAAAATCTGCATATGGGTCGTCTTCCGGTGTTGAGTTATCTTGTTGATTCAAAAGCACGACCGCATCAGGCTGTCTGGCCTGCACACGCTCGGCGACCTGAATGGGAACCAGGTGATACTGTTCACCAACCTTAGCGATAGCAATCAGCCCCTTGACCAGCTGTTGCTGCACCTTGTCGCTGACATATATCTTTTTGATTTTGTTTTGGTCGGTGAAGTTGAAGCCGACCTCGCCCTGGCCTTTGATAATATTCATTTCAATCAACTGGCGGACCTGGGCCTGCAACGCCTTTTTATCTGCTTCGGCTTTTCTTTGCAGATTTAATTCTTTGTCGCGGGCGATTTGTTCTTGCCGGCGTTGTTCCGCCAGCACAGTGGCCTCATTGACGACAGTGCCGTGTTTACCAGCTTGCACTCGTTCTTTATGCTGTTCTTTTTTGATGTTTTTCAGTTTTTTCGCATCGCCAAGCCCGGCTTTTAACAGCTGCTCAGCCAGAGATTTACTCATTGGTCAGATTCCTGCGTTCGATTCTGTCTGTTTGGACAATACGCCTATTGTTCCATGCACATCGCCGCTTGCCAAGGGCGTGGCTGACGCCAGCAGCGATTTGCGGTATCATGACTGATTGTCGATTGCAAAAGATTCACTATGGCCGCTTTTCAGGAATTGGCGCTCGATCCGCGCCTGCTGCGCTCAGTTCAGCATCTGGGATTTACAACACCAACCGAAATTCAGCAGGAAGCCATTCCTGCAGTCATGCAGGGCAAAGATTTGATAGTCTCGTCCCGCACGGGCTCTGGTAAAACGTTGGCGTATTTACTGCCTATGATGCAGCGGCTATTGCGCAGCAAACCGTTGTCTGCTCAGGACCCACGCGCGGTGATCCTGGCGCCGACCCGCGAACTGGCCCAGCAGATTTATGCGCAGTTGCGCCTCTTTGTTGCCAATACCCGATTAACGCCCGCGTTTATTGTGGGCGGTGAGAACTTTAACGATCAGGAAAAAATCCTGAAGCGTCAGCCCGATATCATTGTCGCGACGCCAGGCCGGCTGGCTGATCACCTGGAGCATAAAAGCTTTTTCCTGCAAGGTCTGGAGATGTTGATCCTCGATGAAGCAGACCGCATGCTGGATTTGGGTTTTATGCCGCAGCTAAACGCGATCCATAAGCAGGCATCACACCGGTTACGTCAGACGCTGATGTTTTCTGCGACGCTGGATCATGCTGAAGTGAACGAGCTGGCCTTGTCTTTGCTAAAAGATCCTTACCGGGTTGCGGTAGGGGCAGGTTACGACCCGCATCAAGATATTGTGCAGCGTTGTTATTTTGCCGACAATTTGAGCCACAAAGAGGCGCTGCTGAAACATTTCCTGCAGACGGAGCCGATTAAACAACTCATTCTGTTTACTGCAACCAGAGAAGATACCGAACGCCTGGCGGCGTTGGTTCAACAAGCTGGCTTTGCCGCGGTAGGCCTCAATGGCAAACTGACTCAGGCGCAACGTAACTCGGTGATGCAGGCCTTTGCCAGTCATAAATATCAGGTATTGGTCACGACAGATGTTGCTTCGCGCGGTCTGGACCTGTTACAGGTTTCGCATGTCATTAATTTTGACCTGCCCAAACACCCTGAGGAGTATGTGCACCGGATTGGGCGTACTGGTCGTGCGGGACAGCAGGGGCAGGCCTACTCTTTGGTTGGCCCGAAAGACTGGCCTGCGTTTGTGGCTATAGAGCAGTTCTTGCGCCGGCCATTAGCAATGGCAGAAGTGGAAGGGCTAAAAGCGCGCTTTGATGGGACGCAGATCAAGGCCGGTGAACAATCTGTCGGAAAAGCAGCATCAGCGAAAAAACCGATCAAAAAATCAAAACCTAAAGATACAAAGACGCCACCTGATGGAGACAGCCTGCTACCTAAAAAGCGTCGTCAGTTCTTTGAAGGAGGGGATGACGGCGCTTTACCACTGAAAAAAAAGCAAAAATAATCGAAAGCGCTTGCTTTTCATTCACAAATCAATGCTAAACTGCAAAAGTCAGCTGAGTGAAAAATAATCGAACTTACTGACAAAGTGTTGTTTGTAATGGAGTTTGTTTACACACAATAGGAACGGTCAACAAACGGACAAACTTATTTGCCGTTGGATCAGCGATACCTATTGACCCTACCTGGTGGTTCCCACATAATGGGGTCGTAATATGTACTAGCTCGAACGTGGCCGGTAATATTTAAGTCGCCAGTAATGGCAAATATAGTTAAAGTAAGAGAATGTTATGTCACAATTAATTTCCGGCACCGTTAAGTGGTTCAACGAAGATAAAGGTTTTGGTTTCATTGAGCGCGAAGGCGGCAAAGATGTATTCGTACATTTCCGCGCCATCAACGGTACTGGCCGTCGCACTCTGGTAGAAGGTCAGAAAGTGACTTTCGAAGTGACTGAAGGTCAAAAAGGTCCTCAGGCTGAGAACGTAACTGTTGTTGCTTAATTAGCACACAGAAAAGTTTCCAGAAAAGCCGGCGTCAGCCGGCTTTTTGTTTTGTGCTTTTAGAGTTTTGGTTTGAGTAGTTTATCAGGGCTCAGTGTCCTGGTTCGAGATCCCAAAACCTGCCACCATGTTTTTGTTCAGCTTGCTAGCGGGAATTGAAGGCGTTTTCATAAGCACCTGATGTTTTGGACACTGATTAGTTTGGCAACTTGGGCCGGGTCGCATTATCCAAACGAAGGTCCGGTGTTTAACCCCAGTTAAAATCCAGTTGTGCCTGTTTTGCGGCACTTTTTAATCCGACATGGATCCCCAGCAGCCTGACTGCTTTGCCTTGACCTCGTTGCCAGGCTTGTTGAAGCAATTGTTCCAGTATGCTGAAACAAAGTTCGGGATGTTGTCGTTCGATCGTGGTTTGTCTGAAATCCTGAAACTTAAGCTTGATTCCGATTTTCTGGATTTGGTCGCCGGCATCACAACGTTCCAACCGGCGTAGCAGTTTTTGATACATATCTGCTAATGGTTCTAAACCCTGCTGCGGGTTTTGCAAATCCTGACTGAAAGTATGCTCCACTGCCACAGATTTACGTTCTCGTTCCTGGTGAACCTGGCGGTCGTCTTTGCCATGGCTTCGTTCTATCAGGGACTCGGCAAAACTGCCAAACTCCCTGACGAGCATGGCGAGATCTGCTTGCTGAACATCACGACATAGATGCAACCCCAGTCTGGCCAGTCGTTCTGCCGTTTTTTGGCCCACACCGGGAATTTTCCGCAGTGGCAGGGTTGCGATGAATGGATTGATCTGGTCCGGTGGGATCACAAAAAGCCCATCCGGCTTATTCTCATCGCTGGCTATTTTTGCCAGAAACTTATTGGGGGCTACGCCCGCTGAAGCTGTCAGACCGGTCTCGGCCAGAATCGTTTGGCGGATATGTTCTGCAATCCGGGTAGCGCTGCCTTGAAATAACTGCGAATCACTGACATCCAGATAAGCTTCATCCAGCGATAACGGTTCCACCAAATCGGTGTAGCGATGAAATATGGCCTGAATACTGGTACTGACCGCACGGTATTTGTCCATCTGCCCTGGTAATAACACCAGCTGCGGGCAGAGTTTGAATGCTTGTGCTGTTGGCATCGCAGAGCGGATACCAAAAGCCCTTGCCGGATAATTGCAGGTGCTGATAACGCCACGCTCAATGCGACTGCCGCCAATCGCCAGCGGGACATGCCGATACGCCGGATTGTCCCGCATCTCGACCGCGGCATAAAAACAATCCATATCAATATGAATAATTTTACGCATGACAGATAATAACTGTTTAAATATACAGTTATCATAGTGTGCTTTTCTTTGCTGTAAAGGACTTTATCCTAACTCTATGACTTTCATAAATTTATTAGCTTAAGTCTTCGCTCTGCACTGATCAGATGAGGCAGTAATATAAGGTTTTGGATGTTCAGACGTCCAAATTTGCAGTGCATCCGGACTCGATCAGGTGTATTATGCGGCGCAGTTTTTTTGATCTGAGTTTGCAACTTTGCTGCAGCAGGAGAAAGCATGTTAAAGCGTGATATGTCGATCGCCGATTTTGACCCGGAATTATGGCAAGCGATTCAGAGTGAAACTCTGCGTCAGGAAGAACACATCGAACTGATTGCCTCTGAAAACTACTGCAGCCCACGGGTCCTGCAGGCTCAGGGTTCGCAACTCACCAACAAATACGCTGAAGGTTACCCACACAAACGCTACTACGGCGGTTGTGAGTACGTCGATATTGCTGAAGATTTGGCTATTGCCCGCGCTAAAGAACTGTTCGGCGCTGACTATGCCAACGTCCAGCCGCACTCCGGTTCACAGGCAAACTCTGCGGTCTATCTGGCATTACTCAATGCCGGTGACACTATTTTGGGCATGAGTCTGGCACATGGTGGTCACCTGACACACGGTGCGCACGTCAGTTCATCAGGTAAGCTGTACAAAGCTGTACAGTATGGCCTGCATCCGGAAACTGGCGTGATTGACTACGCTCAGGTGGAAGCGCTGGCGCTGGAACACAAGCCAAAACTGATCGTCGCTGGTTTTTCTGCTTATTCAGGCATTATTGACTGGCAACGTTTTCGCGAAATTGCCGACAAAGTCGGCGCATATCTGATGGTGGATATGGCGCATGTAGCCGGTCTGGTGGCGGCAGGTCTGTATCCTAATCCGGTGCCGGTGGCAGATGTTGTCACGACGACCACGCACAAAACCCTGGCAGGTCCACGCGGTGGCCTGATCCTGGCGCGGAAAAACGAAGAAATCGAGAAAAAACTCAACTCGGCGGTGTTCCCGGGTGGTCAGGGTGGCCCGCTGATGCATGTCATTGCAGCCAAAGCGGTTGCTTTTAAAGAAGCGCTGCAGCCAGAGTTTAAAGCGTATCAGCAACAAGTGCTGAAAAACGCCGTGGCGATGTGTGATGCACTGAAAGCCCGTGGCTACAAAATTGTCTCTGACGGCACGCAGAACCACCTGTTCCTGATGGATTTAATCGACAAAGACATCACGGGTAAAGACGCCGATGCCTGGTTAGGTCAGGCCCACATTACTGTCAACAAAAACTCTGTACCAAACGACCCGCGCTCACCATTTGTGACTTCAGGTCTGCGTATTGGTACACCGGCCATTACCCGTCGTGGTTTCACCGAGACTGAGGCCGCAGCAGTTGCAAACCTGATTTGTGACGTGCTGGACAGCCGTGGCGATGCGGCAGTGATTGACAAGGTTCGTGGCCAGGTTGCCAGCCTTTGTGGTCGTTTCCCGGTTTACGCCTGATTGACAGGAACCCGTTGCTGACTGCTGTCAGTACCGCGATGAAGTGATATGATGGCCGCCTTTGCGGCCATTGTTTTATCAGGAGAAGTCCTGTGTTTTGTCCTTTTTGCCGGGCGGATGACACCAAAGTCATCGACTCGCGTCTGGTTGCTGACGGTTATCAGGTCAGAAGGCGGCGGGAATGCACCGCCTGCCATGAAAGGTTCACCACTTTTGAAGCGGCGGAGCTGGTGATGCCGCGTATTATTAAACGAGATGGTTCGCGCGAACCCTACAACGAAGACAAGCTGCGCAGCGGCTTGTTGCGTTCTCTGGAAAAAAGACCGGTGCCGACCGAGCAGGTTGAATCTTTAATCAGCAAAGTGGAATCTCAGCTGCGCGCGACAGGCGAGCGCGAAGTGCAAAGTGAGCTGATTGGCCATCTGATCATGGAAGAGCTGTTGCAGCTGGATAAAGTCGCATATGTGCGTTTTGCTTCGGTTTATCGCTCCTTTAAAGATATCCGCGAGTTTGGCGAAGAAATTGCCCGACTTGGCGATGAGCAGAGCAAACCGTTATGACTGAGCAGACGCTTTTTTCCGCGGCCGATCATCAATACATGCAGCAGGCGCTGCAGCTGGCCGCACAGGGCTCTTTCACAACAGCACCCAATCCAAATGTTGGTTGCGTCATCGTCAAAGAGGGCCAGGTGATTGGCACAGGTTTTCATCGCCAGGCTGGTGGCCCGCATGCCGAAGTCTTTGCGCTGCGCGAAGCCGGCGAGCTTGCGCGCGGTGCAACGGCTTATGTCACGCTGGAACCCTGCAGCCATTTCGGCCGGACCCCGCCTTGTGCCGATGCGCTGGTCGCTGCCGGCCTTGCCAGAGTCGTGGTGGCGATGCAGGACCCAAATCCTGAAGTGGCCGGCCGTGGGCTCAGCCGGCTGCAGGCCGCTGGCATCCAGGTGCAGACTGGTTTACTGGAAGCTGAGGCGAGAGCGCTCAATCCGGCGTTTTTGCACAAAATGGAGCAGGGCAGGCCTTACATTTTCCTCAAAATGGCCGTGAGCACTGACGGCAAAGTAGCGCTTGGTAATGGTGAAAGCCAATGGCTGACCGGCCCGGAAGCCCGCCAGGATGTGCAGTTTGGTCGTGGCCGTGCTTGTGCCATTTTATCCACTGCACAAACCGTGAAAACGGACCGCGCCTTGTTGACGGTGCGTGCTGAGCAGATCCCGACGCTGGAGCAAGGCGGCTTACGCCAGCCACTGCGGATTATTCTGGACCGGCGTTGTCGCCTCACGGGCGCAGAGCCACTGTTTCAGCAAGGCGGCGATATTCTGCTGGTGCATGCCGGCCCGGAACAAGACTGGCCCGCGCTGGAGCCTTGCCAGGGGCGGTTCGTCGAGCGGGTGCGGCTGGGGCTTGATGTCGCCGGCCAGCTGGATATCCGCGCGCTGGTCGATTTGCTGAGCGCCCGCAAGCTCAACAGCATTTGGGTTGAAGCCGGCAGCAAACTGGCAACTTCCTTCTGGCGTGAGCAGTTGATTGACGAACTGGTGTTATATCAGGCGCCCGTGCTGCTTGGTGACGGCGCAAAACCGATGCTGGAACTGCCGGAACTGACGCGTTTGTCTGACGCGCCGCGCTGGCACTGGCATCATGTTGAACAACTGGGAGCTGATTTGAAAATGCTGGCTTATTTGTCTGGGCAAAAGACCAAGGAGTCTTGCTGATGTTTACCGGTATTATTGAAGCAACCGGCGTCATCAGCGCCATTCGCCGGCAGGGCACTGAATTGTCACTGACCGTCAGCTCAACACAGCTTGATTTTTCCGACGTGAAACTTGGGGACAGCATCGCCACCAATGGGGTCTGCCTGACCGTCACAGCGCTTGGCCAACAAAGCTTTCAGGCTGATTTGTCCGGCGAAACCTTAAGCCGTACGCTGTTTGGTCAGTATCGGCAAGGCCAGCTGGTCAATCTGGAAAAGGCTTTGCTGCCAACGACCCGCCTGGGTGGGCATCTGGTCAGCGGTCATGTCGATGGTATTGCGAGCGTGGTACAAATCGAAAAGACCGGCCAGAGCTGGCAAATCTGGCTGCAGCCACCGGCCGGCCTTAGTCGTTATATTGCCGAAAAAGGCTCGGTGACCGTGGATGGCATCAGCCTGACAGTTAACGAACTCAAAGGCGACTTGTTCCGCCTGACAATAGTGCCGCACACTGCCCGTGAAACAACCATTCAGCAATTTCGCAACGGCAGCCAGCTGCATCTGGAAGTGGATCTACTTGCACGTTATCTGGAGCGCCTGTTGCAAGGCCGTCAGCCCAGTGCTGATACGTCCAGTGTGACAATGAATTTATTACAACAAAGTGGTTTTCTCTGAACCTGGTCCTCAATCATGCGGACCTCTCCTGTACCCGAGGACACAAGATGCAATTAAATACGCCAGCCGAAATTATCGACGATATCCGTAATGGCAAAATGGTGATCCTGATGGATGACGAGGATCGTGAGAACGAAGGCGATCTGGTGATGGCCGCCGAGTACGTCACACCGGATGCCATCAATTTTATGGCAACCCATGGCCGTGGCCTGATTTGTCTGACGCTGACGCGCCAGCGCTGTAAACAGCTTGATTTACAACTGATGGTGGATAAAAACAAATCGCCGTTTTCGACCGCATTTACCGTGTCGATCGAAGCGGCGGAAGGCGTGACCACCGGGATTTCGGCGGCAGATCGGGCCCGCACGGTCAAAGCTGCGGTGGCGCGTGACGCCAAACCGGCCGATATCGTCCAGCCGGGCCATATTTTCCCGCTGATGGCGCAGGATGGTGGCGTCTTAGTGCGCGCCGGTCACACTGAAGCCGGTTGTGATTTGGCGCGTCTGGCCGGGCTGGAGCCGGCAGCAGTGATTGTTGAGATCCTCAACGAAGACGGCACTATGGCGCGCCGGCCTGATCTGGAAGTGTTTGCCGCCAAACATGGCGTGAAAATTGGCACTATCGCCGATTTGATTGAATACCGTAACCTGCACGAAACGACCATTGAAAAAGTCGCCAGCTGTGCATTGCCGACCGCTGTCGGTGACTTTGAGCTGGTCACTTTCCGTGACACTATCGACAATCAGCTGCATTTTGCGTTGGTCAAAGGCGAGATTCAGGCCGATGAGCCGACGCTGGTGCGGGTGCATTTACACGACACCTTCAGCGACTTGCTGCTGTCGACCCGCAGCGCCAATCGCAGTTTCTCGTTGCAATGCGCGATGGAGCGCATTCAGCAGGAAGGCGGCGTGCTGGTGTTGCTCGGCAAACAGGAAAACACCGACGATTTGATCCGCACGGTCGAGCATTTTGCCGCCGAAGATCGCGGTGAGCAGCCAAGAGCTGCCGCCTGGAAGGGCACCAGCCGCAATGTCGGGGTGGGTTCACAAATTCTGGCCAGCCTCGGTGTGCGCAAAATGCGGCTGCTCAGTCAGCCGAAACGTTACCATGCGCTGTCGGGCTTTGGCCTGGAAGTGGTTGACTACGTCTCCGAGTAACAAAAGCAGGATGGCAAAAGCCGCAGTTGTGCTATCATATGCGGCCTTTTTAGCAAAGTACCCCATAGAAGAGGATCTCCGATGCAGGTGATTGAAGCAGGCTTGTCCGCCAAAGGAAAAAAATTCGCCATTGTGGTGGCTCGTTTTAACAGCTTTATCGTTGAAAGTCTGCTCGACGGCGCTGTCGATACGTTAAAACGTGTCGGAAATGTCGACGATGCGGATATCACAGTCGTACGGATCCCGGGTGCTTTTGAATTGCCGCTGGCCGTGCAGAAGCTTGCTGCCGGTGGAAAATACGATGCCATCATTGCGCTTGGCGCGGTGATCCGTGGTGGTACCCCTCATTTTGAATACGTGGCTGGCGAATGCACCAAGGGCATCGCGCAAGTCATGATGCAGTACAGCCTGCCGGTGGCCTTTGGCGTCCTGACCGTGGAAAGTATCGAGCAGGCGATTGAGCGTGCCGGTACCAAAATGGGCAACAAAGGCGGCGAAGCAGCGGCTTCTGTGCTCGAAATGGTTAACGTACTGCCACAACTCTAGGATTTTTGCATGAAACCAAATGTACGTCGTCAGTCCCGTTCGCTGGCGGTTCAGGGTGTTTATAGCTGGCAGGTCAGCAAAAACCCGGTCGGTGATATTGAGCAACAGTTGTTGCTGGAACAAAATACCAAACATCTGGATGTCGGATACTTTCAGGATTTATTGCGTGGCGTGGCCGTCAATGTCAACGTGCTCGACGAGGCGTTGCGTCCCCATGTGGACCGTCCGTTCGAAGAAATTGATTTGGTGGAAAAAGCCATTCTGCGCGTGTCAGCCTATGAGCTGAAGTTCCGTCTGGACGTGCCTTATAAAGTGGTGATCAACGAAGCCATTGAATTGGCAAAAGCATTTGCCGCGGACGACAGTCATAAGTTCGTCAACGGTATCCTCGATAAAGCCGTCAGGCAGCTGCGGCCAAATTGATGGAGAGCCGGCGAAAGTCGGCTTTTTTATGCACGAATTTGAATTAATTGAACAATGTTTTGCCCGCTCCGGTTATCGTCGCACGGATGTCACTATTGGCGTCGGTGATGATGGTGCTGTGATCCAGTTGCGTGATGGTTTTGACCTGGTGGTCACGACCGACACTATGGTGCAGGGCGTGCACTTCTTCCCCAATGTCGACCCACGTTCGCTTGGGCACAAACTGGTGGCCGTCAATGTCAGCGATCTGGCGGCGATGGGCGCAGAGCCTTGCTGGTTGTCGCTTGGCCTGACTTTACCCCAGGTGCAGAACGAATGGCTGCAGGCCTTTGCCGAAGGGCTGAGCGAAACCGCTGACTATTACAATTGCCAGCTGGTGGGCGGCGATACGACCCGAGGCCCGCTGACGCTGACTTTATGTGCCAAAGGCATAGTGCCGCGGGGCAAGGCGCTCAGTCGCCGTGGCGCTAAAAACGGTGATTTGATTTATGTCACCGGCACGCTGGGTGATGCGGCGCTCGGTCTGCAGCTCGAACAAGGGCTGGTTGAAGTCAGCAAAAAGCACCGCGGTCATATCCTGCAGCGCTTCCATTATCCGACCGCCCGGGTCGCGATAGGTCAGGCGCTGCGCACTATTGCCAGCAGCTGTATGGATGTGTCGGACGGACTCTGTGGTGACTTGCCGCATATCCTCAAAGCGTCCGGTGTCGGCGCGATTGTCGATGTGGGTAAAATCCCGATGTCGCAGGCACTGAAAGACAGTTGCGACTGGCAAAGCGCGCTGCAATGCGCGCTGTCGGGTGGCGAAGACTATGAGTTGCTGTTCACAGTGCCGGAAGAAAAACGCGGCTCGCTGGAAGTGCTGCTTTCGCCTTACGGCGTGCCTGTCACCTGTATAGGCCGCATTACGGGCGCCGCTGGTAAGCTGGAGCTGCGTCATCTGGACCAGCCTTTTGCCTATCAGCACAGCGGTTATCAGCATTTCTGATGGCCGCCCATCCTTTTTTACTTAATAAATGGCAACACTGGCTGGCGGTCTGGTTCGGCGCCGGTCTGTCACCCAAGGCGCCTGGCACTGTCGGCACCGTCGCGGCAATCCCATTGGTCTGGTTGCTCAGTTTGCTGCCCTCGGGCTGGTCTGCCGTGCTGATTGCGCTGGTGGCACTGCTGGGAATTTATGTCAGTCAGGTGGTCAGTGACGATCTGGCTGTCGACGACCATGGTGGTATCGTCATTGACGAAGTGGCAGGCTTTGCGGTCACCATGTGGGCTTTGCCTTTTGACTGGTTCTATTTGCTGCTCGGTTTTGTGCTGTTTCGTTTTTTTGACATCGTCAAACCCTGGCCAGTGCGGGTGTTTGACCAGCAGGTGCGGGGCGGTCTGGGGGTGATGGCCGACGATCTGGTGGCCGGATTGCTGGCTTGTTGCTTGTTGCATAGTGTATCGTTAGCGCTCTGAATTTCGTCCGAAGAGCCGCTATGCGTTTGCTGCCATTATACTTTCTGCTGTTACTGCTCTGCTGTGGTTCCGCCTGGAGCCAGACAGTGCCTTCTGTTTATGACTACGATATCAAGCAGTGGACCGCAGCGGATGGCCTGTCAAATAACTCAGTGCGGGCCGTGACACAGGACCCGCAAGGTTATTTGTGGATCGGTACGCTGGAAGGGCTGAATCGCTTTGACGGCTACCATTTTGAACATTTCAGCAGTATCTCCACCCGCCGGCAATTGCTTGGTAATGTGATCACCCGTCTGTTCACCGACAGTTCCGGTTATATCTGGGTCGGGACTATGACGGGCCTGTCTGGCCTGAACAGCGCTGAACTGAAATTTGACCGCTACAGCATTCTCAGTGAAGTGACCGCGATTGCCGAAGTGGCAGACAAAGAGATTTGGGTCGCTGCGGATAATTTATTTCGGATCCGCGAGGGCAAAGTCAGCCGGATCGACGACGTCAAAGAGCCAGTCAGCCAAATTGCGGTGACTCCCGAACATATCTGGGTCAGCAGTGCCAGGTTTCTTTATAAACTGGCCCGCAACGGTCAAATGGAAAAAATAGCGTTGCCGTCGGACCTGGCGCAGCATCCGGTTTATGACTTGTTATGGCAGGACGGTCGCATGCTGCTGGCCTCTGAACAAGGGTTGTTTCAGGTCACTGCGGCAGGGGAGATCCAGCGTGCCAGCCTGCCTTTGGAGCGCGGTGCTGCCGTGTATCAGCTCCATCAGGACAGCCAGCACGGCAGCTGGGTGTCCAGTTATGACAAGTTGTTTTATCGTTATCAGCAGCAAAACTGGCAACAAATCAGCCGCGATGAACTGGGCAGTGCAACACAGTTCAATGACATCTTCGAAGACCGCCAACAAAATCTCTGGCTGGGTAGTTTTGGCGATGGCCTGTACCGGGTCAGCCGCGGCAAAATCAAACGGGTGATTGGTGAAGGGCAGACCGATGTGATGGTTCGCAGCATTGCCCGCACGCCGGACGATCAGATTTTACTGGCTGGCGCCCAAGGACTGGGTCTGCTTGATAAGGACTATCGCTACCATCCGTTGGCTTTGTCCGGCGAGTCGGCGCTGACGGTGGTGCAGGATTTTGCCTGGGATCAGCACCGCTGGTTGCTGGCGACAGACAATGGCCCGAAGCAGCTGTCCTGGCCTGAAGGCCGGCTGAGTGTGCTGGATGAATCCTTACGTGGGGTGAAGACCCGCACCATCAAGCCACGCCGCCAGGGTGGTTTTTGGATTGGCACCAATCAGGGGCTTTATCAGTTCGAACAAAAAGCCGAGGCCTTTGCCTATAACCACGAGTTTGAATCGAGCGTCATCACCTTTTTACAGGACGACCCGGACAAAGTGCTGATCGGCACGACGCGGGGGGCTTATCAGTATCAGCAGGACAAGCTGCTGCGGATTGGTCTGGGGACGCCGCTTTACAACGCCTTTGTCACCACAATGTTGCAGTTGCCGCAAGGGATGCTGGTGGTGGGTACCGTCGATGATGGCTTGTTTATCCGGCTGTTTGACGGCAAATGGCTGCAGTTTGATACGTCAAACGGGCTGCCTTTCGAACCGGTCGTCAGCCTGACCCAGGACGGTCTCAGTGGTTATGTCTGGGTCAGTACGCTGAAGGGGATCTTCCGTTTTCAGCCTCAGCAGGTGAATGGTGTGGCGAGCGGCCGCACTTTGTTTGAAGAAGTGCTGACGCCTTATGAGCGCCAGCTGGGTACGGCGCCAGGGCGCTGCTGTAACGGTGCCGGCGCCAGTAAAGTGGTGCAATGGCAGCGCCAGCTGTGGTATCCAACGCTTAAAGGGCTGGTCGCGGTGCCACTGAGTCTCAAAGCCAGCAGCAGTCAGAGTTATCAGCCCCAAATCCAGCAGCTGCAGGCACAACAGCATTACGATTTAAGGCCGGGCCAGGACCGGCTGGTGCTGGAAACCGATGAACGCAATTTGTCGCTGCGTTACACCGCGATTGATTTTCTCAAGCCGATGGCACTGGATTTCCGTTATCAGTTGGTTGGATTTGACCAGAACTGGCATCTGGTGGGGAGTCGTCGTGAAGCGATTTACACGAACCTGCCAGCCGGGCGCTACCAATTCCGCCTGCAGGCCCGCAATCTGAACCAGAGCTGGGAGCTGGCTGGTGAAACCCAGCTGGAGCTGGTGATCCCGCGGCGTTTTGATGAGACCGCTATGTATCGCGGTCTCTGGCTGTTGCTGGGTGTATTTGGCCTATACGTGCTGTATTGGCTGGCGCGGCGCAATACGCAATTGCGTGAGGCTGAGCTGACCCGGCAGGTTCGTCAGCGCACACAGGAGCTGGAAGCGAGCAACACCCGCCTCAACGAATTAAATGAGCAGCTGTCGCAGCTGACTCACAAAGATGCGTTAACCGGTTTACGTAATCGCCGTTTCCTGTTTGAACAGCTGCCCAAGGATATCGAACATTACCAGCGTAACCGGGAGTCCATGCTGGCGCAGAACAAGTGCATCGCGCTGATGCATCTGGATTTGGATAACTTTAAGACGATCAACGACAAATTCGGCAACAGTGCCGGTGACAGCGTGCTGCAGCAGGTCAGTGGGTTATTGATCCGCGAAACCCGTGGCTCGGACTATGTGGTCCGTTATGCCGGTGAAGAATTTATGCTGGTGCTGCGTGATGTGCCGCTCGATTTGGTGCGTGAATTTGCGGTGCGCCTGAACGAGCTGGTCGGCGCAGAAGCATTTATATTGCCAGACGGGCGTGCGGTGTCGGTGCAATGTTCAGTTGGTTACGCGGTTTATCCGCTCGAACTGCTGGGCGGGCAGCTGATTGGCTGGGAGATTTCGCTGCAATTAGCGGAGCTGGCGCTGTTCCATGTCAAGCATCATGGCCGCAATGGCGTGGCGACTATTCAGTTCGACCGCCAGGTGGACGCTTTCGAATTTGAAGATTCCGACCACATCGAAGCACAGATAGAAAAACTGCTGGCCGACGGTCTGGCGCAATTTGAGCTGACAGTCGGCCGTACTCAGAAGCCGCTTTGACCAGCAAAGCGGCGTTGAGACAACTGACAATGGCTGGACTAAAAGCGCTTCCTGAAATCACAGGACAGGGCTGGTGATCCCGGGCGCTCATCCTGCCACAGGCAGCGGGCCGGGCGGCGACATGAGTATCGTCAGAGTTGCCAGTGCTGACGGATAGCCTGTTCGATGCCAGCGCTGTCCAGACCCAGTTCGGCGTACAACTCTTCCTGACTGCCATGGCGGATAAAATGGTCTGGCAAGCCCAGATTCAGCAGGCTGACCGGTAACTGCAAGGCCGCGACTGCTTCGTTAACGGCTGAACCCGCGCCGCCGGCAATGGCGTTGTCTTCCAGCGTCACAAAGCGGCTGTGGTCTTGTGCCAGTTGTTGCAACAGGGCCAGATCCAGCGGTTTGATAAAGCGCATATCAATCAGTGTGGCATCCAGTTTGTCGGCAACCGCGCGAGCCTGTTGCAGCAAGGTGCCAAAGGCCAGAATAGCCAGCTGACGGCCAGCTCTGATTTGGACAGCTTTACCAAGCGGCAAGGCCGTCATCTGGGTGTCCGGCGCGACGCCGGTAGCAGCACCGCGAGGATAACGCACCGCGGCCGGTCCCTGATGCTGATAAGCCGTGTACAGCATCTGACGACATTCGTTTTCATCGGATGGTGCCATCAGCAGCAGATTCGGAATACAGCGCAGGTAGCTCAGGTCAAATGCACCCTGATGCGTGGCACCGTCGGCACCGACGATACCAGCCCGATCAATGGCGAAAGTCACATCGAGGTTCTGCAGCGCCACATCGTGAATAAATTGATCGTAGCCGCGTTGCAAAAAGCTTGAATAAATCGCCACCACCGGTTTTAAGCCTTCAATGGCAAGACCTGCCGCGAGGGTGACGGCATGCTGTTCGGCAATGGCGACGTCAAAGTAACGCTCTGGATATTGTTTGGAAAACCGCACCAGATCGGAGCCTTCGCGCATCGCAGGCGTGATCGCCTGCAGCCTGGGGTCGGCCGCCGCCATATCACAAATCCAGTTGCCAAAAATATTGGAAAAACTCGGTTTTGCGGCTTTTTTCGGTTGCATCTGACTGGCCGGGTCAAATTTACTGACGGCGTGCCAGCCAATCGGGTCCTGCTCGGCCGGGGCGTAACCTTTGCCTTTTTTCGTCACTATGTGCAGTAACTGCGGCCCTTTGAGCTGGCGCATATTGCGAATGGTATCAACCAGCATCAGCACATCGTGGCCATCAATAGGGCCAATGTAATTAAAACCCAGCTCTTCGAAAAAAGTGCCAGGTGTCACCATGCCTTTAAAATGTTCTTCGGCACGGCTGGCCAGTTCATGCAAGGGCGGCACGCCTGACAGAATTTTTTTACCGCCTTCACGCAGGCTGGTGTAAAAGTTACCGGACAGGATACGCGCAAAATAGCGGTTCAATGCGCCGACGTTTTCTGAAATCGACATTTCATTGTCGTTCAGGATCACCAGCATATCCGGCCTTACTTCGCCGGCATGATTCAGTGCTTCAAAAGCCATACCGGCGGTGATAGCGCCGTCGCCTATCACGGCCACCACTTTGCGGTTTTTCTGTTCTGCGCGCGCTGCAATCGCCATGCCGAGGGCAGCGCTGATGGACGTCGACGAATGGCCGACCGTCAGGGTGTCATAGTCGCTTTCTTCGCGACACGGAAAGGGGTGCAAACCGTCCAGTTGACGGATAGTCGGCATTCTGTCGCGCCGGCCCGTCAGAATTTTATGCGGATAAGCCTGATGGCCCACATCCCAGATCAAGCGGTCAAACGGTGTGTTGTAAACATAATGCAGCGCAACAGTGAGCTCAATGGCACCCAGGCCCGAAGCAAAATGGCCGCTGCTCTGACTGACGCAATGCAATAAATAGTCACGCAGCTCGTGGCTTAGTTTCGGTAACTGATCTTGCGGTAATTGCCTGAGTTCGGCGGGCAGATTGGCTTTAGCCAGTAAAGGATAATTCAGAATATCGGGCGCCATGGATCAACCTTGTCAAAATTTTCGGGCTATTACGTAGCTGGCCAACGCGGACAGTTCAGCGCTGTCGTAAGGCAGGCGACTGAGCGCCTGTTGCGCCTGTGCCACCAGATCTGCTGCTTTTTGTTTGGCGGCATCCAGACCCATCAATGCCGGATACGTCATTTTGTTGGCTTGCAGATCAGAGCCTTGCGGTTTGCCAAGCGTGGCGGTATCACCTTCGATGTCCAGAATATCATCCTGCACCTGAAACGCCAGCCCTATGGCTGCTGCATAATCGAGCAATGCCTGCAAATGGGCAGGTTCGTGGTCCGGGCTGCATAACCAGCCCAAATGTGCCGCACATTCAATCAGGGCGCCGGTTTTCAGCTTGTGCATCTGTTCGAGGGCAGCTAACGACATCGATTTATTGGTATGGGCCAAATCTATGGCCTGACCGCCGCACATGCCGTTGTAACCGGCCCGCAGCGCTAACTGGCGGACCAGCTGAAGCTGACGTTGTGGGTCGACCTGCTGATACGGGTGGCTGCTCAGGATCTCAAAAGCCAGTGTTTGCAGGGAGTCGCCGGCCAGAATGGCGGTGGCTTCATTAAAGGCTTTGTGACAGGTGGGCTGGCCGCGTCGCAGGTCGTCATTATCCATCGCAGGCAAGTCGTCATGGATCAGAGAATAAGTGTGCAGACACTCGATAGCTGCTGCCGGCGCATCCAGATCCGCCGGTAAAGCGCCTAACATCCGGCCGACTGCATACACCAGAAAAGGTCTTAATCTTTTGCCGCCCAGCAGCAGACTGTACTGCATGGCAGCCAGCAATGGCTGGTCTGTGATGGCTCTGGTTGCCAGGATGTCCGACATCCGTTGGCTGACCCTTTGCTGATCAGCCGTCAGATTGCTCAGGTTCATGTCAGACTCCGCTGTCAGGCAAAAATGGCACCAGCTGTTCGCCCTGCGCCTGTTGCATCAGCAACTGAACTTTCTGCTCAGCGGCCTGCAATTGCTGCTGGCTCAGGCGGGACAGAGCGACGCCGCGCTCAAAACTGGCCAAAGCCTGTTCCAGCGTCAGCTCACCTTGTTCCAGTTGTTGCACAATGTCACTCAGTTCACGCATATTGTCTTCAAACTGAGCGTTTTCTGCCTGCTTTTTACTCATGGCGGCCCCTGACTGATTTTGTGCGCAAAGTTACCTCAGCCGGGGGGGCTGGTCAATCGCCACGGCAGCGAATGGTCCTGTTTTTGCAAGCCAGCAGAAAAATATTTAACCTTTTCACTGTCTTGGTCGATAAATCGCAATAAGCTAACATAACAGAATCTGACTGCTGTTGTTCTTGGGAGATCACAAGTGGATTTAGCAACCGTCATAGGCCTGCTGGCGACTATCGGTATGATGGTCTGGGCGATGTATCTGAGCGCCTCAGGCAACCTGATGATGTTCTACGATTTCGTCTCCATCGTCATCGTATTTGGCGGCAGTTTTACCGTGGTATTTATGAAATTTACCCTGTCGCAGCTCGGTGGTGCCGGTAAAGCCGTCGGCAAAGCCTTTATGTTCAAAATGGAATCGCCGGAGGAGCTGATCGAAAAAGCCGTGCAGCTGGCTGATTCGGCCCGTAAAGGTGGTTTTCTGGCACTGGAAGAGGCGGAGATCCCCAATGCGTTCATGCAAAAAGGCATCAACATGCTGGTCGATGGTCATGATGCGGATGTCGTTCGTTCGACGTTAGAGAAAGACATCGATTTGTCCTACAACCGGCACGGACTTTATATCTCTATTTTTAAGCAACTGGGCGACCTCGGCCCGGCGATGGGCATGATTGGGACACTGATCGGTCTGGTGGCGATGCTGGCGAATATGTCAGATCCAAAAGCTATCGGCCCGGCCATGGCGGTTGCCTTATTAACCACGCTGTATGGTGCATTGCAGGCCAACTGTATCTTCATGCCGCTGGCAGACAAAATGTCAGTCCGCAATGAAGAAGAGAAAAACAATAACCAACTGATTCTGGATGCCATTATGGGCATTCAGGATGGTCAGAATCCGAAGGTCATCGAAGGGATGTTGCGCAACTACCTGATGGCGAAAAAGCGCGAAGTGAAAACTGACGGCGAATAGGAGCAGTCATGGCTGAATGTCCGAAGTGTCCGCCGCCGGGGTTACCGGCCTATATGGGAACTTTCGCCGACTTAATGTCGCTGCTGATGTGTTTCTTCGTGCTGTTATTGTCGTTCTCTGAAATGGACGTGCAGAAGTTTAAGCAAATTGCCGGCTCGATGGCTTTTGCCTTTGGTGTGCAAAACAAGATTGAAGTGAAAGATATCCCCAAGGGTACCAGTGTGATTGCGATGGAATTCAAACCTGGCCGGCCAGAGCCGACGCCTATTGATACCATTCAGCAACAAACCATTGATATGACGCAGCAAACCATCGAATTCCAGGCCGGCGAAGAAGACTCATCCGGCGGTGTGCAGGAACAAAGAGGAGAGCAAACCGGCGGCGCTTCACAAAACACCGACAGCCAGTCGGCAGCTGCCACCGGTGAAGCGGCCGGAGATGCGCAGGAACAGACCAATGAGCTGCTGAAAAAAGTGGCCGAGCAAATGCAGGAACAAATCCAGGATGGTGCTATTGAGCTGGAATCCCTGGGTCAGCAAATCATCATTCGAATCCGCGAAAATGGTTCTTTTCCGTCTGGATCTTCGTTTTTGCAACCGAGATTCAAACCCATTATTCAGCAAATTGGCGCCATTTTGCGCGACATTCCCGGTGAAATCACTGTATCTGGTCATACGGACAGCGACCAGGTTGCTGATGAACTGAACGCCAACAACTGGGAATTGTCTTCCAAACGGGCGGTGTCGGTGGCAGTTGAGCTGATCAATGGCACCGGACTTGATAAAAAACGGCTGGTGGTGGTAGGCCATGCTGATACGCGGCCTTTGGTGGACAATGACACTGAGCAAAATCGCCGCCGTAACCGCCGGGTTGAAATTGCAATTATGCAAGGCAAAGCGAAAGAATCGGCACCTATTCAGTTGCAACAACCAGCCAATCAGCAGCCCGCCACTTCGCCGCCTGCCGGCGGCTGATTTCAGGTCGCACTTTCAGGATGGGCGCTGTATAATCAGCGCCCGTTTTTTTGCCAGCCTGCCGTGTCATGATTGAATTTATTATCAAGCTCCAACCCGAAATCTCCATCAAAAGCAAATCGGTCCGTAAACGTCAGACCATGCTGTTGGAGCAGAATATCAAAACCATTCTGCTGCGGCTGGACCCTGCGGTCAAAGTCGACAATCTGTATGACCACCTGATAGTCCGGCTGGACAAAGAAGACGAAAAGCTGCGCGCTCAGATGGCCGAGCACCTGCAGTGTATTCCTGGCATTGTGCAATTTTCTCAGATGCAGTCGGCCGGATTTGACTCACTTCACCATATTTTCGAGCAGGTGCTGGCGCTGTATCGTGATGAATTACAAGGTAAAAGCTTTGTGGTTCGCGTCAAGCGCAATGGCGATCATCCATTTAGCTCTATCGATGCCGAGCGCTATATCGGCGGTGGTCTTAACCAGCATATTCCTACGGCCCGGGTGCAGCTGCGCAATCCCGATGTGACGGTACATTTAGAAATTCGTCACGACAAACTCATCATGAAAACCCGCACTTATGCCGGCATGGGCGGCTTTCCGTTGCCAAGCCAGGGCGATGTGCTGTCGTTGATTTCCGGTGGTTTTGATTCTGCTGTCGCCAGTTACCTGATGATGCGCAAAGGCCTGCGTAATCACTATGTGTTTTTTAATCTGGGTGGCGCTGCGCATGAAACCGGCGTGCGGCAAATGGCTTTTTATTTGTGGCAGAAATTCAGTCTGTCGCACAAAGTGAAATTTGTGTCAGTCGATTTTGCCCCGGTGGTCGATGAAATACTGTCTAAAATTCCAGCCGGCCTGATGGGGGTAGTGCTCAAGCGAATGATGATGCGTGCGGCAACGACCGTGGCAGACAACCTGGGTATTAAAGCCATAGTTACCGGCGAGAGTATCGGCCAGGTTGCCAGCCAGACTATTGCTAACCTCAATGCGATTGACCGCGTCACTGAGATGTTGATCCTGCGTCCGCTGATTAACAACGACAAGCAGGAAATTGTCGATTTGGCGCGGAAGATCGGCGCGGAAGACATGGCGAAAAGCATGCCGGAGTATTGCGGTGTGATTTCGCGCAGCCCCACTATCAATGCGGTGCTCAGCGAGGTTAATGCGGCAGAACAACAGTTTGATTTCAGTATTTTGGAGCGCGTCAGCGTTGAAGCCAAAGTGATGGATATCCGCACCGTGGAGTATCAGGCCGAACAGCAGCTGACTACAGTGGCAGTCGAATCTGTGTTACCGGACGATGCGGTGGTGCTGGATGTGCGCAGCAGTGAGGAAACCGAATTGCATCCGTTGCAGCTCGACAGCCATGCCGTGCTGGAGTTGCCGTTCTTCCGGCTGGCCAGTCAGTTTGCCGGCCTTGATCAAAGCAAATCTTATTATCTGTACTGCGACCGCGGCGTGATGAGCCGCTTACAGGCGCTGCTGCTCAAAGAGCAGGGTTATCAGAACGTTGGGGTGTTTAAAAAGCCGGTCTGAACACTCTGAACGTGCTTTGACAGAAAAAGCCGCCTGCGCGGCTTTTTTCTTGCTTGTTTTCTTGCCTTTTTTGGGAGGGGCTTGTCATGGCGCATCAGCCTTCAGCGCCTGATAAAGCGCCAGATGGGCCGGTATTGGCAATCTATGTCTGGCGGCTTCGCGTAGCAAAAAACCAGTGATGTATTCAAGTTCATCCGGGCGGCCGGCGGCTCTGTCCTGCTGCATCGACGAATAATTTTCTGCGGTTGCCTCGATCACCTGCAGCACTTTGCCAACTAAGTCCGGCATGACAAATTGCTGATCGCAAGCTGCCGCCACCTGACAAAATTCCGCGATTAACTGACGGATTTGCGCCTGAAACTCAGGTGCGGCCAATGCACCATTTTTACATTGGTGTAGTGCAGTCAGTGGGTTAATCACCGCGTTGATCGCCAGTTTTTGCCAAAGCAGCGGCTGTATGTCCTTCACCAACTGTACCGGTCCGAGCGCTGTTTGCAGCCAGTCGAACGGGCTTTGTTGGCGTGACAGCGCGTGACTGGCGGCGTCATTGACGGGGCCAAGATTGGTGCTGCCCATGCCGCTGTGCCGCAGCCGATACGGACCTGTTTTCAGCGCGCCATGGGTGGTGCTGGCAAACCACAGTTTCTGTGTGCTGAGCAGCAGGGCGCTGGCCCGTTCAACAGTACCCATCCCATTGTGACAAAGCACAATATCGGCATCCACAGTGCAAAAAGGCAGCCATTTCTGAAGCGCCAGCTCAATGTCATAAGCTTTGACGGGCACTAACAATCGCTGAAACTGGCCGTTGGGTTGCTGGGCGTTGGATTGCTGGCCGTTGGCTTCAGCGCTGGCATCAAAACGATGCAGCAGCAACGGATGGTCCTGCTGAGCCGCGCTGAATGTCAGTGGCAGCGCGACAGCTTGTCGGGGGGACTGTGCTTCGGTACGTGGCAGCAGACTGACCGGCTGACCGGCCAGCACCAGCCGGCTGGCGGCCAGTAAGCCGACAGCGCCCTGACCGGCGATAGCGGTCAGCGTGCCTGCCTGGTGTGCGGGCGGCCTGGCTGATGTGGACTGATCGGCTGGGCTTGATGGAACTGTTGAAAATGCTTCCGGCGTGGTCATTGGGCTGTCAGCATTGCGGTAAAGAGCGGCCAGCGAACCAGGCCGGCGGACAGATTTTGACCAGCAGCAGCGCCAGTGCAATGCCTGCCACATCGGCCAGAAAATCCAGCGGGTCGCCAAAGCGGCTGGTAAAAGTCGCCTGCGCCACTTCAATCAGCGCACCATAACAGGCCAGTAAGCCTGATACCACGACGATGCGACCTGGCCAGGCCTGCAGTGCACTCAGTGCCAGCGCCCAGAACACCAGCGCATGCATGACTTTGTCATTGGGCATAAAACCCGAAGGTATGCCGCTGACATCTTTGAGAAAACCAAAAGTGGCCACGCTGATGAGCACAATAAACAGCACAATTGCCGGAGTTTTCGCCAGTGGTAACACGTAAATCCTTTCAAAACAGCCAAGATGCTCGGATTATACGGTGTGTTTTTGTATAATCGCCAGCATCACCGCTATGACAGGAGCTTAATATGCCGTCTTTTGACATCGTCTCTAAAGTAGAGCAGCAGGAAGTGCTGAATGCCGTCGACAACGCCAACCGAGAGCTGGCGACCCGTTTTGATTTTCGTGGCGTGCAGGCTGAATTCAGCCTCAAAGACACCGCCATAACGATGAAAGCGGAAGCAGAGCCGCAACTGTCGCAAATGAAAGACATCTTCATCAGCAAAGCTATCAAGCGCGGCATCGATGTGCGCTCTTTCGAATCTGACAAAGTGGAATTCTCCGGCAAAACCTGCAGCCAGCAGCTGAAGCTTAAGCAAGGGGTGGAAAAAGACCTGGCGAAGAAAATCGTCAATCTGATCAAAGACAGCAAACTCAAAGTACAGGCGTCTATTCAGGGCGACGAAGTGCGGGTCACCGGTAAAAAACGCGATGATTTACAGGATGCCATCGCACTGCTGCGCCAGACTGACCTGGGCCAGCCACTGCAGTATCAGAATTTCCGCGACTAATTTCAGCGAAGTTATCCCAGGCAGGCCTGCGCTGCGGGCCTGTTTTATTCCCCGCTATGCAGCCCGACGCAATTCAGACGTCTGGATTGCTGATTTTATTGACATTCCATCACTCATCGCTAAACTGAGCGCGCTTTTTCAGGTGCTGCGTATTCTGCGCAGTGAAACGGGAAGCTGGAGTTTGTGATTGTTTTCTGACAAAAGCAGACCAGCCAGCGCTGCCCCCGCAACGGTAAACCCTGTGGCCGCTTCAGGCTGCCACGATTGGCTCCACTGTCTTTGGATGGGAAGGGGCCCTTCGCTGCACAGATCATCAGATCAGACTGCAACAGGACAAGCCCGGAGACCGGCCTGAAAATTTCATCAACCAACCACATGCGGTGGGCATGTGTTACGGAGTCAACATGTTGAAATTTTCGTTGCTGGCCACAGCTGTGGTCAGCGCCTGTGCTTTTGCACAATCGCCATCCTCTAACGACACTGATCTTGAACATATCTCGGTCTACGTCAGCCGGTATGCCAAACCGGTCACAGACACTTTAACCAGTGTCACTGTGTTTGAACGCGCCGATATAGAAGCTGCCCAGGTACGGGATTTACCGGCTTTGTTGCAACAAGTGCCCGGTATTACGGTCAGCCGGCAGGGCGGCCGTGGCCAGACCAGCAGTATTTTTATCCGCGGCGGCAGCAGTGCCCATACGCTGGTGCTGATCGATGGCCTGCGGGTCGGGGCGGCGACGGCGGGTTATCAGTCATTGGCGATGTTACCGCTGGAACAGATTGAAAAAATTGAAATTATCCGTGGGCCCAAAGCCGCGATGTACGGCTCGTCAGCTTTAGGCGGTGTGATTGCCATCACCAGCCGGCGCAGCGACAAGCTGAACTTTAACGCCAAAGCAGGCAGTCATGGTCATGCCGAAGCCAATCTGGCCGGCAGTCAGCAACTGGACCAGCTCAAAGTATTTGGCTCGGTTGGTACCGCCATGGCCGATGGTTTTAACGCCACCACCAACGGTGACCCGGATGACGACGGTTTTGACCAGAGCTATGTCAAAGCCGGCGCCGAATACCAAAGCAGCGTGGGCACCTGGTTGTGGCAATCGCAGCTGAACGACGGCAACTACCAGTACGACTCGAGCTGGGGCGGCGACCAGTCTGAAGTGCGCCAGGAAGTGCATCTGGCGCAGTGGCAACATCGTTTTGCCAATGCCGACCACCAGCTGAAGCTTGGGCACAACGTCGACGAAGACTTAACCTATGGCCGGAACCAGCCAAGCGACTTATATCGCACTGTGCGCGATGAAGCGGACTGGCAATCCGTATTCCAGCTGCAGCCGACGCTCAGCTTGCTGGGCGGTCTGAATTACACCGACGAGCAAGTGAAAAAAACACCCAGCACGGTCTGGCTGCCGGATGGCTCGACTGAACTGCGCGGTTATGCCGACGATCACCGCGTCAACAAAGCCGTTTTTACCGGCCTGAGTTATCAGCCGGGCGACTGGCTGTTTGACGCCAGCGGCCGGCGCGATTATGTCAGCGGTTATGGCGGCGAAAACAGCTATCAGCTGGGGGCCGGTTATCAGCTGACGGAGCAGTTGCAACTGCGTCTTGGCAAAGCCACCGCCTTTAAAGTGCCTTCTTTTAATGACCTGTACTGGCCCGGTTATGAAAACCCGGATTTACGGCCGGAAGAGTCGACGTCACATGAAGCAGGGCTCGATTATCTGGCCGGTGCCTGGCAAAGCAGTCTGGTGTATTTTCACCGTGACCTGACCAACCTGATCCGCTATCAGGACCGCCAGGTGTTTAACGTGAAAAAAGCGCGCATGCGCGGTGTCGAGTTCAGTCAGAATGGTCAAATTGGCAGCGTTGAACTGGCGTTCAATTACAGCTGGCTGCAGGCCGATGACTTGCAAAAGCAGCAGCGGCTGACCTTGTTGCCCAAGCATAAAGCGGTGCTGAATCTGAGCCAGCAGTACGGCGACTGGAGTTATGGTCTGACATCGTTATTCCAGAGCCGGGTATTTAACGGCAAAGACTGGAGCGGTGTTCCGCAGCCGGACTTGCCGTCCACGCTGGTGCTGGGCACCGCTGTCAGTTATCAGTGGGATGCGCAAACCAAAATTCAGCTGAAACTCGACAATCTGCTCGACCGCAGCTATCAAACCTCGCTGGGTTATCGTCAAGCCGGGCTGGAACTGATGCTGGGTGTCCAACTGGTCAGTTTCTGAGTCTGAGTATTGGCGTGAATGTGAGCGGAGCCGCCGTGTTGGCGGCTCCTTTGCTGTGCGCTTAGCAACGCGGCAGAGTCAGCAAAGCGGCTGTGTCTCGCGCAGTAGGTGACGGTACTGACGTCTGAATTCAGCCATTTTGGGTGCGATCAGAAAGGCGCAGTAGGGCTGTTGCGGGTTCTGTTCAAAATATTGCTGATGATAGGCTTCGGCCGGGTAAAACGTGCTGGCCCTGCTGATGGCGGTCACCACAGGGCGGTCAAAATCCGGTTGCACACCGGTGATAAAAGCCTGTGCTGCAGCGAGCTGGGTTTCATCATGGACAAAAATTTCTGAGCGATACTGCGTGCCGACATCGTTACCCTGCCGGTTCAGGCTGGTCGGATCATGTAAAAAGAAAAAAATCTCGAGTAAGGTCTGATAGCTGATGAGCTCAGGGGCAAAACTGAGCTGAACCACTTCGGCATGGCCGGTGGTGCCACTGCAGACGGCCCGGTAATTGGCTGTACTGCTGCTGCCGCCCATATAACCGCTGACCGCGCTTTGTACACCATGCAGTGAGGCAAACGCAGCCTCAATACACCAGAAACATCCGCCCGCAAAAGTTGCCAGTTGTGCCATGCTTGCTCCCTTGACCAATCTAAACTCAAAGCGATAGCGTAGTCTAATCAAAGAACCAGAGCCAACAGTTTGAGGGACAACCTGATGTCTATCCGCATTGCCATTATTGGCGCCGGGATGACGGCCGCCAGCGCCGCCAGTGCGCTGCGACGCGCCGGCGCCACCGTGGAAATATTTGATAAAGCGCGTGGCGCCGGTGGGCGCATGACCTCCAAACGGGCACTGGAGACTCAGCTTGATTTGGGCGCACAGTATTTTACTGCCCGCACGCCCGAATTTATGCAACACATTCAGCACTGGCTGGATCTGGGCTGCGCCGAATTCTGGCATTTTCTGCCGTACAGTTATGAGCAGGGCCAGCTGAAAATTTCGGTTGATTCTGAGCGGCGTTTTGTCGGCATGCCGGGTATGCATCAGGTGGTCAAAGTGCTGCTGGACGATTGCCGGCAGCATTATCAATGCCGCATCACTGAATTAAGTTACAGCCAGAGCAGTGTCAGCAGTAAAACGGGCGGCCAATGGACGCTGAGCTCCGACGAAGGCGCCAGCTATCCGGGCTTTGACGCCGTGCTGCTGACTTGCCCGCCCGAGCAAAGCCGTCAGTTGCTCGGGGCAACGCACGAGGTGGTGCAGCAGTTACCGGTCGGCTTATTGCAGCCTTGCTGGGCGGTGTTGCTGGAGCTGAAATGGCCGGTGCGGCATCAGGCCGAAGCCATTTTTGTCAAAT
>CBINNO010000029.1:0-30174 GCA_966252055.1 uncultured Rheinheimera sp.
CGGCTTTAAATACCGGCCGGTATGTGATGCCGGGTTGTCGGCCACTTGCTCCGGCGTGCCGGTGGCGATGATTTCGCCGCCGCCGCTGCCGCCTTCCGGGCCTAAGTCGACAATCCAGTCGGCGGTTTTAATCACATCCAGGTTGTGTTCAATCACCACCACCGTATTGCCGGCGTCGCGCAGTTTGTGCAGCACGTTTAAAAGTTGCTGAATATCGTAAAAATGCAGGCCTGTGGTCGGCTCGTCCAGGATGTACAGCGTCTTGCCGGTGTCGCGTTTACTCAGCTCCCGTGCCAGTTTGACCCGTTGCGCTTCGCCGCCGGACAGCGTGGTGGCAGACTGACCCAGCTTGATATAGGTCAGGCCGACATCCATCAGCGTCTGCAGTTTGCGGGCAATCGCCGGGATGCTGTCAAAGTATTCGCGCGCGTCTTCGACTGTCATTTCCAGCACTTCGTGGATATTTTTGCCTTTGTATTTCACTTCCAGCGTTTCGCGGTTGTAGCGTTTGCCTTTACAGACATCACAAGGCACGTACACGTCCGGCAAAAAGTGCATTTCGACTTTGATCACGCCGTCGCCCTGACAGGCTTCGCAGCGCCCGCCTTTGACGTTAAAGCTGAAGCGGCCGACCTGATAACCGCGTGAACGTGCTTCCTGCGTGCCGGCGAACAAATCGCGCACCGCGGTGAAAATGCCGGTGTAAGTGGCCGGGTTGGAGCGTGGCGTGCGGCCAATTGGGCTCTGATCGATGTCGACACATTTATCAAAATGCTGCAGGCCTTCAATGGCGCGATGCGGCGCCGGGTCATCGCCCTCGCCTTTGTTCAGCTCTTTATGGGCGACGCGGAACAGCGTGTCGTTGATCAGCGTCGATTTGCCGGAGCCGGACACGCCGGTGATGCAGGTCAGCACGCCAAACGGAATGCTGAGGTCGACATTTTTCAGGTTGTTGCCGGTTGCGCCCAACACCTTGAGCTCTTTGCCTTTTTTGCCTTTATGGCGTGTCGCTGGCACCTCGATTTTGCGTTTGCCGGATAAATACTGGCCGGTTAACGACTGCTCCGACGCTTCGATCTCGGCCAGCGTGCCTTGCGCAACGATATGGCCACCGTGCACGCCGGCGCCGGGGCCAATGTCGATGATATGGTCGGCCAGGCGCACCGCGTCTTCGTCGTGTTCCACCACTATCACGGTGTTGCCCAAATCCCGCAGATGGGTCAGCGTCGCCAACAGGCGGTCGTTGTCGCGCTGGTGCAGGCCAATCGAAGGTTCGTCCAGCACATACATGACGCCGACCAGACCGGCGCCAATCTGGCTGGCCAGCCGGATGCGCTGCGCTTCACCGCCCGACAGCGTTTCGGCGCTGCGCGATAAATTCAGGTAATTCAGCCCGACATTGACCAGAAACATCAGCCGGTCCTGAATTTCTTTCAGCACTTTTTCGGCGATTTTGGCTTTCTGGCCGGTTAAGGTCAGTTCACTGAAAAAACGGTGGCAATCGCCAATCGACAGCTCGACCACTTTAGGCAGATTGGTTTTGCCGATAAACACATGCCGTGCCTCTTCGCGCAGGCGCGAACCTTCGCAGACCGGGCAAGTGGTGGTGGCGAGATATTTCGCCAGCTCTTCGCGCACCGCATTGGATTCTGTTTCGCGATAACGCCGTTCCATATTGGGCAAAATGCCTTCAAACGGATGTTTGCGCAGTACGATGTCGCCGCGATCGTTTAAGTATTTGAACTCGATTTCAGTGCGGCCGCTGCCGTGCAAAATGGCTTGCTGATGGGCTGGTTTTAAACTGGTAAAAGGCGCGTCGACGTCAAAACCATAGTGCTCGGCGAGCGATTTCAGCATCTGGAAATAATAAAAATTGCGTTTATCCCAGCCACGAATAGCACCGCCTGCCAGACTTAACTCATTGTTGACGATGACTTTATTGGCGTCGAAATATTGTTTCACGCCAAGGCCGTCACAGGCGGTACAGGCGCCAGCCGGGTTGTTAAACGAAAACAGCCGCGGTTCCAGTTCGGCCATCGAATAACCGCAGGTCGGGCAGGCAAAGTTGGCGGAAAACACCAGTTCTTCGGCGTTCGGGTCGTCCATCGACGCCACTTTGGCGATGCCGCCGGACAGCTCCAGCGCGGTTTCAAAACTTTCGGCGAGGCGCTGCTTGATGTCGTCGCGCACTTTAATGCGGTCGATCACCACTTCGATGGTGTGTTTTTTGTGTAAATCGAGTTTTGGCGGGTCCGACAAATCGCAGACTTCGCCGTTGATACGGGCGCGGATATAACCCTGCGTTGCCAGATTTTCCAGCGTTTTGACGTGTTCGCCTTTGCGGTCCTGCACCACAGGCGCCAGCACCATCAGTTTGCTGCCTTCCGGGAACGACACCACTTTGTCGACCATCTCGCTGATGGTCTGGGCGGCCAGCGGCAAGTCGTGCGTTGGGCAGCGTGGTTCGCCGACGCGGGCAAACAACAGCCGCAGATAATCGTAAATTTCGGTGATAGTGCCGACCGTCGAGCGCGGGTTGTGCGAAGTCGATTTCTGTTCAATCGAAATGGCCGGCGACAGGCCTTCGATATGGTCGACATCCGGCTTTTCCATCAGGCTGAGGAACTGGCGGGCGTAAGCAGACAACGACTCGACATAACGGCGCTGGCCTTCGGCGTACAAAGTGTCAAACGCCAGCGACGACTTGCCGGAGCCGGACAAGCCGGTGATCACAATCAGTTTGTCGCGCGGAATTTCCAGCGAGATGTTTTTCAGGTTATGGGTGCGGGCGCCGCGGATGTCGATTTTGTTCATCACTGTCTCAGTCAAAAGCCAGGGGATCCGGCGGCGTTCAGTATGGCAGAACGGCGGCCTTGGATCAGTCATGCCGGAGGATTGAGCGGTGACTGTATATAAATACAGATGTTTGTGCAAGAGCCGGGCCCGTAAACCGGGCCGGCGGTCGTTGTTGGCGGTTATTGCAATAAGCGGTTGATGTCGACCAGTTCGAGGTCGCTGGTGACGCCCAGATAACGCTCGTAATAGGCTTTGTGGCCGGAGCCGACAATCGCCAGCACTTTGCTGTGGGCGCCGGTGATTTCGCGGATATTGGCCACCATCCGCAGGTTGCGGGTTTCCCAGTACGCCAGATATTTGCGGCCCGACATGCCCGGCTGGTTGTCGCCGGCGGCGGCACCAAAATCACCGGCCACGGCCAGCTGGCTTTCGTGCGGCGCGTTCATGGTGCGATACCAGGCCAGTATGTCCGCCTTTGGGTCGCTGCTGATTTGTTGCAGGCCCTGCTCGTGGCTTTGACGACGGGTGTTGGCGGCGGCGTTATCCCACACTTTGCCCATTTCGGCGCCAAATACTTTGTCATCGACAGGCCCGGTCGCGCGGTCACCGCTGTGGTCGTCGACCGGATAGACCCGCTCATGGCCCAGCCGGACTGCCAGTGCGGCGCCGATACTGACATTCTCGTTGTTCGACAGCCGGCGTTTTTGCAGCGCCTGCACCAGCTCGTCAGTCAGGCCGTCGGCGGCTTTTTGCTCGCTGGCCGGTAAACGCAGCCACTGCACCAATGCCGAGATCGGGTCACCAGCGGCCATCATCAGCGCAGCCAGCCGGCGCCGTTCTGCCCCAGGCCTTTGCGACGAAGGGTTGGCGAGGATTTTTTCCAGTTGTGCGCTGGCCTCGGCGCCGCTGAGTTTCAGTGCCTGACGGGCTGGTGTCGGGTCATAGCAGTATTGCTCAGCGGTGTCCGGGTATAAGAACGCATAATCGCGCAGATAATCACACTGCGGGCCGGCCAGGCTTTCGATGGCGATTTTCCCGGGTGCAAAAGCCTGCAGTTTGTCCAGCAGCGGCGCCAGCCGCCGGGTCTCAAAGCCGGCCGGCAGGGCACTCAGGTGCGCAGTGGCCAGCACCGCAATCTGGCTGCGCTGACCGCGCCGGGCCGCCGCTTCATCGGCCTGCAACACAGCGGCCGCGTGGGCGGTCAGTGGCTGCGCTGCGGGCGTCGGACTGGCGACGTTTTGGCCATGCGCCAACGAGGTGGTGCACAGTGCGCTGAACAACAGCAAAGTGTGTAAGGCCGCAGAACACCGCGGTGCAGTAAAAGATGCAGCAGAGAACAACAGAGATTGTGACATAGTGACTCCGATAGGCAGATCCCGCGAGGGAGAAGGTTAAAACTACCGCTGTGTCGGCGCAGTGACCATGCTGCGTTGCAGGGCAAATGTAACAAAACTTGCCGCCCCCCGGCCAAGGCGCAGCGGCTCAGGGCCGGTCATCAGCTATTCAGCCGTTGGTGATGCGTTTGCTTTTTTGGCAGCGGCCGCATAAGTTGAATTGTTAACAACAGACCCGGATGACTATGAGCACAGAACAACTGTACACGCTGGCAATGATGCAGCTGGCCTTAGTGATTGGTCTCGCCAGCTGGCGGGTGCAGCCGCCGCTGGCTGAGCGCAGCGGTCTGCGTTATCTGCAGCTGGCATTGTTGAGTGATGCGGTCAGCTGGTTTTTCTACTTGTGGCCGGACAATATCTACCTGCTGATGCTGTCGAGCCTGACCGCGGGCTGTAACATCTGGTTACTGCTGGCTTTTGCGCTCAATCGCGCCGGCAAAAACGTGCAACTGCTGTGGTTATTGCCGCTGATTGTGTTGCAGGCGGCCGGCTATACCCTGCTCAATGATTTGGGGCTGGAGCAGGAATCGCTGCACTTTATGACGCTGATCACCGCCGCTGTGGCGCTGCCGTCTGCCTGGTTGTTCTGGTTTGTGAAGCCCAATCGTACGGTGTCAGATCAGTGTTATGCGATGGTGATGCTGAGCTGGCTGCTGATTTGCGTGCTGCGCACCCTGACGGTAGAACTGAGCCCGGACGTGTTGTTGTCCGGTTATCTGGTGTCGCAGGTGCTGTGGCCCGGCCTGATGGCGGCTTATGGCCTGTTCGCCATCACCGGTTATTTGGAAGAAGCGCAACAGCGCAGCAAAGCTGAAGCCATGCTGGACCCGCTGACCGGCCAGCTGAACCGGCGCGGCCTGCAGGAAGTGATGCAAAGCTGTCTGGCTTATCTGCAGCGGCACCAGCAACCGGCGGCGCTGCTGATGATTGACCTCGATCATTTCAAAACTATCAATGACTTATACGGTCATGCGGTCGGCGACTGGGTGCTGGCGCAGATTGCGCTGCAGATTAAGGCCACCTTGCGTCAGAGCGACGTGCTGGCCCGTTATGGCGGTGAAGAGTTTCTGGTGTTTTTGCCCAAAGCCGATGAAACGACCGCGCAGCGGGCCGCTGAACGGATCCGTGCCGATGTGGCGGCGCTGCACTGGCCGCATCCGCTGACGCCGGACTACCGGCAAACGGTCAGTATTGGCGGCGCTATGCTGCAACCTGGCGATGATTTTCAACGGCAACTGGCGCTGGCTGATCAGGCGCTGTATCAGGCCAAGGCGCTCGGCCGCAACCGGGTCGAATTCGCCAAAGCGCATTCCGGCGCCTGACTGGCTGTGCTACAATCCGCGGTCTTTTTTGCGGGCCTGCTGCGGCTGAACTGACCGGGCTGCCGCCCGCTGTTTCTGAGTTAACCGGATCTTCACTGATGCAACAATTAACTGCGCTGGAACGCCGCGCCGCCTGGTCGCTGGCGCTGGTGTTTGCCTTTCGCATGCTGGGTTTGTTTATGCTGATCCCGGTATTTGCGCTGTATGGGCAGTCGCTGCAAGGTTTTTCGCCGTTGTGGATTGGGCTGGCGATTGGCGCTTACGGCCTGACGCAGGCAGTGCTGCAAATTCCGATGGGCTGGCTGTCGGATCGTATTGGCCGTACGCCGGTGATGCTGGCGGGGCTCAGCCTGTTTGCGGTTGGTTCTGTGGTGGCGGCACTGGCTGACTCAGTGTACGGCGTCACTTTTGGCCGGGTGCTGCAGGGCATGGGCGCGATCTCCGGCGCCGTGCTGGCGTTAGCCGCCGACGTCACCCGCGAAGAACAAAGGCCCAAAGTGATGGCGGTGATTGGCGCCACTATCGGTTTGTCGTTTGCCGTGTCGATGGTCGCCGGGCCGCTGATTGCCGCTCATGGCGGCTTAAGTGCAATTTTCTGGTTCACCGCTGCCTTAGCGCTGTGTGGTATTGCCATCGTGCTGACAGTTGTCCCGAAAACGCCGCTGCAGGCCAGTGACAGCGAAGCGCTGGCGCGGCCCGGTTTTATCCTCGAATTGTTCCGCCATCCGCAGCTGGCGCTGCTCAATACCGGTGTGCTGGTGCTGCATTTGTTGCTGACGATGATTTTTGTCGCGCTGCCGGGGCGGTTGCAGGCGGCCGGGCTGGCGGCTGAACAGCACTGGCAGCTGTATTTACCGGTGTTTGTCGCCGCCTTTGTGCTGATGGTACCGCTGATGGTGGTGTCGATGCGCCGGGCACAGGAAAAAGGTTATTTTTTATTCGCCATCGGCTTGCTGATTGTAAGTTTATTGTTAATGATGAATGGCAGCCTCTGGTGGATTGCGCTGGCGCTGCTGCTGTTTTTCACCGGTTTTAACTATCTGGAAGCCAGTATGCCGGCGCTGGTGTCGCGCATCGCACCGGCCGGTCAGAAAGGCACTGCGATGGGCATTTATGCCAGTCTGCAGTTCTTTGGCGCCTTTTTAGGTGGCGTGCTGGGTGGCAGTATTTCCGGCCAGTTTGGCGTTGTGGCCTTGTTTGCTCTGGCCGGCGCTATTGGTTTAATATGGCTGTTTCTGACCCGTCGCCTGCAAGTCCCGGCGCGGGCACAACGTTTGTCTTACCCGGCCACAGTCCGCGATGACGCGGATGCCGCCGCGCTGGTGCGTCAGCTCAGTGCGCTTGACGGGGTACAGGAAGCGACAGTCGTCGTCAGCGAACAACGCTGTTATTTAAAAGTCAGCTCTGAAGGTTTTTCGCCTGCCAAGGCCGAAGCCGTGTTGAGTCGTCACAGTTAATCAGGAGAATGCGCATGGCGCGTGGAATTAATAAAGTCATTTTGATCGGTAACTTAGGTGCAGATCCTGAAGTACGTTACATGCCAACCGGTGGTGCAGTGGCCAATATCACGATCGCTACTTCAGAGTCCTGGACGGACAAACAGACCAACGAGAAAAAAGAACAGACCGAATGGCACCGTGTGGTGATCTATCAGCGTCTGGCCGAAATCGCTGGTGAATATCTGCGTAAAGGCAGCAAAGTGTATATCGAAGGTCGTCTGCGCACGCGCAAATGGCAGGACCAGCAAGGTGTTGAGCGTTACACCACTGAAATCATCGCCAACGAACTGCAAATGTTAGACGGCCGTGGCGAAGGCCAGAGCGCCCAGATGGGCGGCGGCATGGGTGGTGGTGCGGCCATGGGCGGTGCTATGGCAGGTGGTGCGATGGCAGCTCCGGCTCAGGGTTATCAGGCGCCACAAAACCGTGCGCCACAGCAGGCACCTGCTGCCCAACAAAACTACAACCGCGCCCCGGCAGCCGCTCAACAAGGCTTCAATCAGCCAGCCGCAGCCCCGGCCTACAATCAGCCGGCGCAACAGGGTTTCAACCAGCCGCAGCAGGGTTTTAACCAGCCACAACAAGGCTTTGGCAACCAGCAGGCCCGCGGCCCGATGGAACCGCCAATCGACTTTGATGACGATATTCCGTTCTGACCGGACCTTTTGACTTTTATCAGGTAAAAGCAAAATCATTCATACAGGTAAGTAATAAAATCAGTTACTTACCTGTATGAACCTCTTCAAGACATCTCTTCAGAAAATCTCTGCAAAAAGCACGTCAGCACAGGCTGAACATCTGCCTTTTCTTTGCCTTTTGTGGCATCACGTAAAAAGTGGGTCGCTTTTGTCGGCAGATTTGCGGGCCGAAAACCACGCATCATGATCAAGCTTTGTTGCAGGCTGCAGTGCCGCACCGCACCGCACTGCGTTTTTGCAGGGTTGCCTTGCGGTTACGGCCTTTGATCAGGATTGTCCGGGCGGCGCGCGGCAGATCACGCATGTCACAACGACGTGCCTGTGTTATGTTCAACCCTCAAGTGACTTGAATGACCATGACAGACGATGAAAATTGGTGAACTGGCGGCTCAGGCGGGCTGCGAAACTGAAACCATTCGTTATTACGAGAAACTCGGCTTGTTGCCGGCACCGGCCAGAACGTCATCGGGCTATCGTGCTTATCAGCGACATCACCTGGAAACCTTGCGCTTTATCCGCCATTGCCGCGCATTTGATATGAGCCTGGCCATTATCCGGCAGTTGCTGGCGTTCAGGGCTGAGCCGATGCAACCCTGTCTGCAGGTCAACGCGTTAATCGATGAGCAGCTTGACCAGTTAGAGCGTCAGGTCAGTCAATTGCAGCAACTGAAGCTGGATTTACAAAGTCTGCGGGCGCTTTGTCAGGATGTCCAGCCAACCGGTGACTGTGAAATTCTGAAAAATCTGGTGCAACCCTGCGCGATGGACTGTAAATCACCTCAGCGTTGAGACTGCTTGACCTTGAAGTGGCTTTATAGTTTTTAATCGCAATGGACGGTGTCATGGCCAGAGTAAACGGCAGTACAATGCCAGCGACATCCAATCAAGTGTCTTTCGTTTCGGCGCCATGACGGTGCTTAACAAAAAAGGGTTGCTGTGTCTCAGTATTCGCGATGGCTCATGTGGTTTTTGCTGACGGTGATGCTCAATCATGCCTTTGTGGCATGTGACAGCGTCGTCGTGCATTTGCCGGCTGAACATCACAATCTGATCGCAGCGGGCACTGCGCATCAACATCAGGAGGCGCATCCACATCAAGCGATGCATCAGCATCAGGCAGATCAGGGCGCGCACGCCAATGCCGCGGTCGATGATGCGGATGACCCGCACGAACCCCATGCCCATGTTTTGTGCTTTGTGGCCTACGAGACAGGTTCTGAGGCGGCGACAGCGCTGCACACCAAAATTCTGTTGCCAGCTGCTGAAGCTTTCAGCATCACCTATGCCCCCGCTGTTCCTCCGCCAAATGCCTGAGATCACTGTTTTTTTCTGACCAAGTGATTTTAGTTTTGACGGAGAATTCTTATGGTTCGCCCTTATCGCACCGGCGCTGCTGCGCTGGCGTTGTTTTGTGTTACGTCATTTTCAGTGACAGCACAGCCACTCGCCGTGCAGACCGCCCTGCAAAAGACCCTGCTTGGCAGCCCGCAGCTGCAGCTTTATCCCTATCAACAACGTATCGACGACGCCCACAGGATCCAGGCGGGGCTGCGGCCCAACCCGGAACTGGCGTTGTCAGCGGAAAATGTACTCGGCAATGGCAGCCTCAGTGGCGTGAACAGCGCCGAGCTGACCTTAACTTTAAGCCAGCTGATTGAGCTGGGCGACAAACGGCAACGGCGGCTGGACGTCGCCGGTGCCGGGGCTCAGCTGTCACAAGCCCAGTTTGAGCTGGACCGTGTCGATGTGCTCGCCAGAACGATGCACGATTATCTGGCGGTGCTGCGCCTGCAAACCATGCAGCAATGGACCACAGAGCGGCAAAACACTGAACAAAATGCCTTGCAGGTGGCGCTGGAGCGCTCCCGTGCCGGTCTGGTGACGGACGCGGATGTGCTGCGTCTGAAAAGCCGCGTGCTGCAAAGTCAGCTGGATTTGAAAGCGCTGCATGCTGAACAACAGGCAGCCATGCGTCAGCTTGCGGCAAACTGGGCCAGCGAGGCCGATTTCAGCGCCGTCGAGGGAGACTTGGCGGTGTTGCCGCTGTTGCCGGCATTGAGCGATCTGCTGGTTGCCTTGGACAATGCGCCTCAGTTCAACTTGTATCTGACCACAGAGCGGCTGAGCAGCGCCCTGCAGAATCTGGCCGTTGCCAACGGACAGACCGACGTGACCGTCGGCGCAGGTGTACGGCGCAACGAGCAGCTCAATGAAAACGCGCTGGTGCTGAGTGTCAGCATGCCGCTGGCCCTGAGCAATCCCAATGCCGGCAACATTGCGGCAGCGCAGGCGCAATCGGCAAAGTCATCACGACAGCTGCAGCTGTCGCGTCAGCAGTTACAGCTGTCTGTCGGGCGTTTATATCAGCAAATTACCTTGCTGGCCGCGCAGATCCACGACCAGCAACAGGCGATTTTGCCCGCGGCCCACTCGGTGCTGCAAAGCACGCTGAAGGGCTATGAAACCGGCATTTTTGATATGACCGATTTGCTGTCTGCCCACGAAGACTTACTCAATGCCAAACGCAACATCATTGAAGCACAAGCGCAGTTTCACCATCAGCTGGTGGAGCTGGAGCGCCTGACGGGTATGCCGCTGGTCGTGCCTGGCCCTGCCAGGCTTTCCGCTGTGAAAAAGGATTAACCGTATGAATAATATTAATAATTTTTTAGTGGGACTGTTGCTGGCGTTGCTGCTGGCTGGATTTTCAACCGCGGGTGTTGCCAGTGATGAGCATAACCACGACGCAAAGCACAGTGAACCGCATGACGATGAACATGGCGAAAACGCTGCCGGGACCGGCCCCAACGGCGGGCGTCTGCTGGTGCAAGACGCGCTGACGCTGGAAGTCCTCCTGAGTGAAAACGCCGGCAGACCGGAGTTCCGCTTGTTTGCATCAGACAACGGCAAGCCTTTGGCGCCTGAGGCTTTGCAGGCGACGCTGACCCTGGAGCGCTTGGGCGGGCGTCATGAAAGGCTGCCGCTGCAGCCGCGTGGCAATATGCTGGTCAGTCAGCAGGCCATCGCAGAGCCCCATTCTTTTGATGTCGGGCTGGATGTGCGTTATCAGGGCCAGGACTACAACTGGCATTTTGCCTCGTACGAAGGCCGCACTGAACTGAGCGCTGATGTTGCTGCAGAGTCTGGCATTGTGACTGAACCTGTGGCGTCAGGCCGGATCAGGACTCAGGCCCATCTGTTTGGTGTGGTGTCCGTGATCCCGGAGCAACAAAGCCGGCTCAGTGCGGTGTATCCGGGGATCGTACAAAGTGTGGCCGTGCGGATCGGTGACAAGGTGAAAGCCGGTCAACTGGTGGCGACAGTACAAAACGCAGCGACGCTGAAAGACTACGCCATCAAAGCATTGGCGGATGGCGAAGTGACCAACCGTTTTGTCAATCCGGGCGAGCGGGTCAATGAGCAGCCCATCCTGGAGATCAGCGACTTATCGACTGTGTATGTCGAGATGTCTGCCTTTCCGGCCGATACGGCGCGGATGGCGCTGGGCAATCCGGTGATGGTGCGCGATGTGCACGGCACCCAACAAGCGGCCAGTCAAATCAGTTACATCGCGCCGCAGATGACCGGCGGTCATATCGCCAGAGTGCGGGCTGTGGTGCAAAACAGCAGCGGTGCCTGGCGGCCGGGCATGCATGTGAAAGCCGATGTGGAAGTTGCTGCCGTCAATGCCCGTCAGATCGTGAAAAAGTCAGCGCTGCAGGAGTTTAACGGGGCCACTGTGGTGTTTATCCGGGTCGGGGACTTGTACGAAGTCAGAATGCCGCAGTTTGGTGCCAGTGACGACAGCTTTGTCGAAGTGTTGTCGGGCCTGGAAGACAACGCCGAAGTGGTCAGCCAAAACAGTTTTTTGATCAAAGCCGACATCCTGAAGTCTGGCGCCAGCCATGAACACTAGGAGGCAGCCATGATCCAGAATATTTTGCGGCTCGCGCTCAGTCGCCCGTGGATGATGATGATCTTCGCCTTGCTGCTGCTGGGCGGGGGCGTCTGGCAGGCGCTTCGTCTGCCAGTGGATGCGGTGCCGGATATTACCAATGTGCAGATCCAGATCAATACCAGCGCGCCGGGATACTCTCCGCTGGAAGCTGAGCAACGCATCAGCTATCCGGTCGAAACCGCGATGGCCGGTTTGCCGGCGCTGGAGTACACCCGTTCGTTATCCCGCTATGGCCTGTCGCAGGTGACCGTAGTGTTCGAAGAAGGCACCGACATTTATTGGGCACGCCAGCAAGTATCGGAACGCTTACAAATGGCACGGCAGGAAATGCCGGCGGGCATTGAGCCGGAAATGGGACCGATAGTGTCCGGGCTTGGCGAAATTTTTTCTTATACCGTCAAAGCGACCGGTGATGCGCTCACCGCAGACGGCAAACCCTACAGCGCTGAAGACCTTCGCACCATTCAGGATTGGGTGATCAGGCCACAATTGCTGAAAGTGAAAGGCGTTACGGAGATCAACACCATTGGCGGTTTTGTCCGGGAGTATCAGGTGGCGCCTGATCTGATCAAACTGCTGGCGTTTAAGCTGACGCTGGATGATTTGGCTGACGCACTGGCGCGCAACAATGCCAATATCGGCGCCGGTTATATCGAACGCAATGGCGAACAATGGCTGATCCGCTCGCCGGGACAGCTGCAGTCGCTGGCGGAAATCGAGCAGTTAGTCGTTGCCAAACGGGATGACGCACCGGTGCGGGTCAAAGATGTGGCTCAGGTGGCGATTGGCAAACAATTGCGCACTGGCGCCGCCACGCAGGATGGGCAGGAAGTGGTGCTGGGCACTGTGATGATGTTGCTGGGGCAAAACAGCCGGACTGTGTCGCAGGACGTGGCGCAAAAGCTGGCGGACATCAATCAGCGCTTGCCTGCCGGCGTGCAGACTGAAATCAGTTACAACCGCGAAGTGCTGGTGGATAAAACGATCAACACCGTCAAACGGAATCTGTTTGAAGGCGCAGTGCTGGTGATTGTGGTGTTGTTTTTATTCCTCGGTAACATCCGGGCGGCCATTATCACGGCACTGGTGATCCCGCTCAGTATGCTGTTTGCACTGTCGGGGATGGCCGCGAACCGGATGAGTGGCAACCTGATGAGCCTGGGCGCCATCGACTTTGGCCTGATTGTCGACGGCGCAGTGATAGTGGTGGAAAACTGTCTGCGCCGCTTAGGCCTCAGCCAACATCAGCATGGCCGCTTATTGAGCTTAACCGAGCGTCTGGAAGTGGTTTTTAGCGCGACCAAAGAGGTGATCACCCCGGCGATGTTTGGCATGTTGATTATCATGCTGGTGTATCTGCCCATCTTTGCCTTAAGCGGTGTCGAAGGCAAAATGTTTGAACCTATGGCTTTTACTGTGATTGCCGCATTACTCGGTGCCATGGTGTTAGCCCTGACTTTTGTGCCGGCAGCCATTGCCTTGTTTGTCAGCGGGCCCATAGCGGAGCGGGAAAACCGGCTGATGAGCGCGGTGCGGTCTGCTTATCGGCCTATGCTGCAATTCGCCTTGCGTCAGCCCATGCTGATTGCGGCCGGGGCTGTGTTGCTGGTCGGCGGGTCTTTGTGGCAAGCCAGCCGGCTGGGCACTGAGTTTTTGCCGCAGCTGGATGAAGGCGATATCGCCATGCACGCAATGCGGATCCCTGGCACGGGTTTGGCCCAATCGGTGCAAATGCAACTGGCTTTGGAAGCCAAAATTGCACAGGTGCCTGAAGTCGAACGGGTTTTTTCAAAGATTGGCACGCCGGAAGTGGCGACAGATCCGATGCCACCCAATGTCGCGGACACCTTCATTATGCTCAAAGAGCGGCATCTGTGGCCGCAACCGACAGACACCAAAGCGGATGTTGAGCAGCGGATCCGCGCGATAGTGGCCAAAGTGCCCGGCAATAATTACGAGTTCACTCAGCCGATCCAAATGCGGTTTAATGAACTGATTGCCGGGGTCAGAGCGGACGTGGCTATCCGGATTTACGGCGACGATTTGGAGAAGCTCAACAGCGTCGGTGCCAAAGTGGCAGAGGTGCTGGCCAGGGTGCCGGGCGCTGTGGATGCGCGGATGGAGCAGGCCAGCGGTCTGCCGATGATCTCAATTGAGCCGGAGCGTGACCATCTGGCATTAGTGGGCATGGATGTCGCGACGATGCAGCAGGTGATCCAGACCGCGATAGGCGGCCGGGAACTGGGTTTGATCTACGAGGGCGACCGGCGCTTTAAACTGTTGCTGCGTTTACCGGAAACGATGCGGGAAGATCCCGCAGTGCTGGCGCAAATTCCAATCGCCTTGCCCGTCAGCGATGCTGCTGAGTTGCGGTATGTGCCACTGGGCGAAATTGCCCGCATCCACGAAGTGGTCGGACCCAATCAAATCAACCGGGAAAGTGGCAAACGTCATGTGGTGGTGAGCGCAAACGTGGCTGGCCGCGACATCGGCAGTTTTATTCAGGACGTGCAAAAGGTGATGGCCGATGTGACGTTGCCGGAGGGCTATTGGGTCGATTATGGCGGCACTTTTAAGCAGCTGCAGTCGGCGTCGGCACGCTTGTCTGTGGTGGTGCCGCTGACCTTGTTGCTGATTTTTGCCTTACTGTACAGCGCGTTAAATTCATGGCGGGATGCGCTGGTGGTCTTTAGCGGTGTGCCGCTGGCACTGACCGGCGGCGTGTTCGCTTTAATGCTGCGCGATATGCCGATGTCGATTTCTGCTGCGGTGGGCTTTATCGCCTTGTCCGGTATTGCCGTGCTCAATGGCATAGTGCTGGTGAGTTTTATCAAACAACTGCAGCAAGAAGGCCAGCGCTGGCGCCATGCGATCGAAAACGGAGCGTTATCCCGCTTACGGCCTGTGCTGATGACCGCGTTAGTGGCCAGTCTGGGTTTTGTGCCAATGGCCGTCAATACCGGTACTGGCGCGGAAATTCAGCGCCCGCTGGCCACAGTGGTGATTGGCGGTATTGTGTCGTCGACCTTGTTAACGCTGTTGGTGTTGCCCGCGCTGTGCCGGTTAAGCCGGCCCAGGCAGTAACAGACCTGAAAAACGCAGCCGGGGCTGCGTTTTTTTCAGCCCGCTGTGCATCGCCTTCAATAACCGCTGCGCATAGCCCTACAACAACCGCTGCTTCAGCGCCCTTGCGTAAGTGCGGCTGACTTTCAGCACTTTGGCGTTGACCAGCACGGCGTTGTATTCAGAATTACTCAGCGGTTGCAGTTTTTCGATGTAGGTCAGGTTGACGACTGTGGATTTGTGGATGCGGACGAAGACGTCGGGCAGGCGTTCGTTCAGCAGGTTTTTCATGCGGGTCCGCATCACGTGTGTCTCCAGACGGGTATGGACGCACATGTAATCACCGGCGGCGTCTATCCACAAAATATCCTGATACGGGATCAGCTGAATGGGATTGCGGCCGTCCTGGATCACCAGTTTTTGCTGCTCAATGCAGTATTGCGGCTCGGCGGCCTCTGAAGCGCCGGCTGTCTGCGCGGCAGTGGCGGCGTCAATCTGCGCCACGGCGTCCAGCAGCTGTGCTTTGCTGGCCGTTTCGGCCTGAGTGCGGACGCGGGCAATCGCATCGGCCAGCCGCTCCAGCTTGACCGGCTTGAGCAGGTAATCAATAGCCCGCACTTCAAAGGCCTGCACCGCATGCTGATGAAAAGCAGTGACAAACACGATGGCCGGGCATTGCTCCGGCTGCAGCTGGCGGATCAGATCAAACCCGCTGTGAGGCGGCATTTCAATATCGAGAAACACCAGTTCCGGCTGATGCTGCTGGATCAGGGTCAGCGCCTGCGCCACGCTGGCGGCTTCAGCGACCACATCGACATCGGCAAAGCTCTGCAGGCGCAGCCGCAAGCCTTCAATGGCGGCCGGTTCATCATCGACAATCAGGGTACGCAGCGGGGTCATTGGGCCTCCTTGGGTTGGCCGACGGGCGGTTCCAGCGGGATGCGGATCTCAATCCAGGCCCCTTGTTGTGGCCTGTTGCCGTACTGAAACAAACTTTGGCCGGGATAAATCAGCGCCAGCCGCGCGGCGCAGTTTTGCAGGCCGATGCCGGTTGAAGTAACCGCCGGCTCTGCGGTAAAACCGCTGCCATTGTCCAGCATGGTGATCAGCAGATAGTCCTGTTGCCGGCTGAAACTGACACTGACGGCATATTGGCTTTGCGACTGCTGCATACCATGCTTCAGCGCGTTTTCGGCCAGCGGCTGCAGCAGCAGCGACGGCATCAGCAGGTGGCGCACCTCGTCGTCTGCGCTGACGGTCAGCGCCAGTTTGTCGCGAAACCGACATTGCTCGACGGCGAAATAGGTTTGCAGGATCTGAATTTCTTCCGCCACTGCCACTTTGGCCAGCGGATCTGTGTACAGGCTATAGCGCAGTAAATCGCAGAGTTTTTCCAGCATCGACACCGCGTGCTGATTGTCCTGACGCAGGATCAGCGTGCAAATGGCGTTGATGCTGTTGAACATAAAATGCGGATTGAGCTGATAACGCAGCATTTTCAGCTGCGCTTCTTTGGCGAGATCCATCGCTTGCGCCGCTTTTTGCCGCTGCTCCATGGTTTCAAAAGTGGCTTTGAAAGCAAAATACAGCGCGGTCCAGGTCAATAAGATGGTCAGCGACGCCGAGTGCCAGGTGCCGACATCAAACCAGGTCATCGGCTGCCAGACCTGCCCAAACAACCATTGCAGCGTCAGCCATTTCCACTGGGTCCAGACCAGACAACCGAGCAGCAACACACCAAGATGCGACCACATTCTCAGCCGCGCTGGCTGCTGACTGAAGCGCTGATAACAGCTGCGCAGCAGCAGCGTCAGGCCAAAACCACAGCTGGTGTCCAGCAGCAGATGCGGCAGGTTGACCTGCCACGGCTCCTGGCTGGGGATTTTGATCATCAGCTCCGTCAGCACGGCGTAGACGGCCCAGCCACCGATCTGGCACAACCAGAACAACTGCTGACGTGTGAAGTTTTGCACCACCTTTTGCTCCGGATTTATCAAGTTGCTGCCCAGCCAGCGGCTTAAGGTTGCGCCGGCGAGGCGTTGCAGCCAAGCCTCAGCACATCGCTGCTCTGGCTGGCGGCGGCGGTGAACATCAGGTCCGCCACGGCCAGACTTTGTTGCCCGCTGGCACTGAATACCACGGCATCTTGCAGCGGCGCTTTCTGTGGCTGCGGCTGATCGCCGCAATCGAGTGCCACTTCCAGCTGCTGCCAACTACCGGCTTTGAAGCCCGCCAGCACGTCGGCCAGTGGCAGCTGGCGGCGGCATTGGCCCGCGCTGTCACACAGCACTGATAACTGCAGCTGCGCCGGCTGTTGCTGGTCGACCCGCAGACTGAAGCGCAGCGCTTTGGCCTGCAGATGGCTGCCGGCGGCGGCTTTGGTGTAGCGCAGGCTGACCGCGGCAGGCTGGCTGGCCTGCCAACGCAGCTGACGTGCATCTTCCTGATACGACAAATTGACTGACTGCATGGCAAGGCTCTGGCCGTCGGCACTGACGCCGGATGGCGCTGTGACCAGCACCGGCTGGTTGCTGCTGTCGGTCAGCGCAAAGGCCAGCCCCGGCGCCAGATTGCGTAAAAACAGCGGTTGCACGCCCTGATCGGCCGCCGTCGCCGGCTGTGCGCTCACTTGCTCAGACAAAGTGCCAAGCTCGCGCCTGTCGGCGTAGGTTAACCCATCACCATAGGCAAACAAAGGCTCATAAGCGGCATCGCCTTTGTTGATAACAAACTGCTGATCGCTGCGTGGCCAGGAAAAACTCAGTTTGCCGTGGAAGTCATATTGCACTTTGCCCTTCGCGTCGCGCAGCAGCACATCGGCAACGCCCTGGCCTTCGGAGCCCGGCAGCCAGGCTGCGACAAAAGCGTCAGAGGCGTTCAGTTCCGGGTTGACCCACAGTGGCCGGCCGCTTAAAAACACCGTCACCACCGGAATACCTTGTTGTTTCAGCCGGCGCAGCAATGCCAGGTCGCGTTTATCGCCCTGCTGATATTCCAGTTGCTGAATGTCACCAAACCACTCGGCATAAGGGCTTTCACCAATCACCACCACTGCCACATCGGGCTGGTGGCGATAATCCCCATCGACCGCCAGTTCGACTTTTCCACCGGCCGCTTCAACCTGCTGGCGGATGCCCTGATAGACCGAGGTGGCATTGGGGAAATCGGCGTTGCTGTTGTCGGTGCCCTGCCAGGACACACTCCAGCCGCCGGCTTGTTTGGCGATATTGTCGGCACCATCGCCGGCTACTAAGATGCGGCTTTTCGGCGACAGCGGCAGCAGCGCGCCGTTATTTTTCAGCAACACCAGCGACTTACGCACCGCTTCGCGCGCCAGTGCTTTGTGCTCTGCGCTGTTAAAGGCGTTTGGCTGCGACTCGGCGCGGCTGGAAGGTTTGCCGCGTTGCAGCAGGCCCCAGCGAATTTTGGCGCGTAAAAAGCGGCGTACTGCATCGTCTATCCGTGCCTGTGGAATAATGCCCTGTTCCACCTGACGGACCGTGTTGTGATAAAAGGCTTCAAAGTGCTCCGGCACCATCAGCACGTCAACGCCGGCATTAATGGCGCCGGCGCATTGTTCCAAATCGCAGCCTTCGACAAATTTGTGGCCGTTCCAGTCGCTGACGACAAAACCATCAAAACCCATCTGCTTTTTCAGCACCTCGGTCAGCAGATACTGATGACCGTGCAGCCGCTTGCCGTTCCAGCTGTTAAACGACACCATCACCGACTGCACACCGGCGCTGATCGCCGTCATGTAACCGGCGGCATGAATGTCGCGCAGGCCCTGCTCGTCAATCAAAGTGTCGCCGCGGTCGATACCTTTTTCCGTGCCGCCGTCACCGACAAAATGTTTGGCAGTGGCGATACGGCCGGCGCCTTGCAGAAAATCCTGCCCCAGCGTGCCCTGCAGGCCAGACACCATGGGGCCGGCGTAGGCTTTGACTATGGCCGGATCTTCGGAGTAACTCTCGTAAGTGCGGCCCCAGCGGTCGTCCCGCACCACGGCGACTGTGGGCGCAAAGCTCCATTCAATGCCGGTGGCGGCGACTTCTTTGGCGGTCGCCACCCCGATGCGGTGGATCAGCTCAGGGTCGCGGGCTGCGCCCAGGCCAATATTGTGCGGAAATAAGGTCGCGCCAAACACATTGCTGTGGCCATGCATGGCGTCGGTGCCCCAGATGGCCGGAATGCGGCTGCCATCCTGGCTGGCGTCGACCGAGGCTTCGTACATCTCATCGGCGTATTGCAGCCAAAGCGCAACCGGCGCCCGCTTTTTGCCATAAGGCGCGGTATTGCCGCCATTGAGGTAAGAGCCAAAACCATATTTGCGCATCTGCGCCACCGACAGATAACCAATTTCCGGCTGGATCATCTGCGCCACTTTTTGCCCTAAAGTCATCCGCGCCAGGATCTGGTCCAGTAGCTGCTCCAGCTGCGGATCTCGTGGCAGCCCCGTATTGACATAAGGCCAGGCGACTTTTGGACTGTCGGCACTGGCGGTCAGAGCGCCGCTGTCGGATGTACCGGTGGCTGTCTGGCTGGCCTGCAGCTCTGCGGCCAACGCTGTCGCAGCGGTCGTCGCCGCCAGCAACAGTAAGCCGGTTCTGTAAGCAAGAGGTCGGGGGGAGCGGGTCAAGCGCATACAAATATCCTTGGTTATCACAACATCGCTGGCCGATAAAAAAACCGCTCATTCGGAGTAACCCGGGGTGAGCGGTTGAAAGCCAGGACAGTCAGCTTCAGAAATGGTCCAGGTATCGCCGGTATCAGAAATTAAAGCCGGCCCGCACGCCGTAATAACGCGGCATACCAAAGCTGCCTTTCGGGAAGCCTTTGCCGGTATTACTCCAGTGCTGCACTAACTCGTCGGTGGCATTGGCGATAAAGACTTCCGCATACCAGGTCTGGCCGACCGGCTCGTATTTCAGCGACGCATTGGCCGAGGTATAAGCATCACGCCGGTCGTCGATATAGCGCACCGCTTCGTCCGGCACCGCGAAGTTCATGTCATCCAGATGACGGTCGACGTTCCAGATGGTGTTGTAGGCCTTGTCTTTCCAGCTCAGGTTAAACCAGCCATGGATAAAGCCGTAACTGCCCAAATCAAAGCTGTGGGTGTAACTCAGATTGGCACTGTACTTCGGCACCATCGCCAGCTGATTGCCTTTGAGGTTAGTGGTCAGCAGACTGTTGGTCGGGTCGACCGACTGCTCATAGCTCAGCTTAAACAGATATTCCGGGTCGTAGTCCCACTTGGTGATCCAGTCTTCGGTGATGCGCGCATCGGTCCAGGTGACATAACCGCTGATGCGGCCGCTGGGATAAGGTTTCCAGTCAAATTCCAGCTCCAGCCCTTTGATGGTCGCGCCCGGCACGTTCTGGGTGTAATAAGCCACCACCGGCATATTGCGGTAATCCAGCACCGGCTGGCCGTCCGGCCCCAGTACCGGGCTGCCGTCCGGGTTTTCCACCGGCGCCAGCCGCTCGACGTTGCCGATGGCACCGACTGAGGCATATTGCATGTCGGTGTAATCGGTATAGAAGAACACTGCCTGTAAATTCAGCGAGTTATCCAGCAAGCTGGTTTTGGTGCCGATTTCATAGGTCAGCACCTGCTCGGGGTCAAACTGGGTTTCAATCCGTTGCACCTGACCGGTTCTGTCGTTGGTGACTTCAAACACATCACCAATACCGCCGGCTTTAAAGCCGGAAGCGACATAACCGTACAGCATGGTATTGGCGCTCAGGTCGTAATCCAGCCCCAGCCGGAAATCATGGTTGCGCCAGCTGCCTTTGTTGTCATTGGCAAAAGACGATTTATAAATGGCCGGGTTTTCAAAAGCATTGGTCGGCAGGCCCGACAACAGCGTGCGGTTATACCAGCCCGGTGCGCAGCCATCGGCATTGGAGCAGCGCAGCGTGCGGCCGCCTTTGTCTTGCTTGGTTTCGTCGCTGAAACGGTAACCCAGCGTCAGATGAGTGGCCGGCGTCAGGTTGTAGGTGGCCTGGCCAAAAGCGGCCAACGCTTCGGTCGAGCGGTCGGGCTGGTCCCAAAACGCTTTGTCGTCCATCGGGTTGTCGTAATAACCGACCGTGCTGGTTTTTTCGCGGAACAGGTTGACCCCGGTGATCCAAATCAAATCGCCGTTGTTGTCGCCTTGCAGTTGCAGTTCGGTCGAATAAGAACGGGCGCCGGTGCCGTCGAGGAAAAACATCGCGCCATCCCAGACATCCAGCCCGACTTCAATATCCTGCGCCGACTGGCGCTGCATGTCTTCATAACCGGCCAGCCAGACCAGTTTCAGCGTGTCGCTCAGCTCCAGGTTCAGCGTGTTGCGCAGGTAAGTGATATCGAGCTCCAGCTTGCCCGGCACGTTGACGACGGCCTGATAGGTATTGTCGCTCGGTAAAAACGTTGCACAATCACCGCCAAATTCGCCCGGGCGGCCACGCAGTTTGTCACAGTTGACCATGTCCACCGAGCCGGCGCTGTCGTTTTTGTAGTACTGAAACACGCTGTGGTTGGAGAAGCTGCCGCCGGCCGGTTCCCATAAGGTACTGACACGGAACGAATGTTCATTGGCGTTGTTGTAAAAATCACGTTTGTTGGCCGGTGTTAAGGCCCGCACTTTTTGTGCGTCCGGGTTGGTGCCGGCGGCATCAATCCACCAGTTTTCGCGTTGGGTTAAGGTCTGGCCGACACCTGAATAAGAATTTTCGGCAATGACTTCGGCGTCCAGCACACCGGCCGGCAAATAGCGGGTGTCATACTGGTTCGGGTCCCAGTAACCTTCGACGTAAGAATCGCGCTTGAGGGTTTTGCCGGAAAAACGCACGGCAAAATCGTCAGACAGCGACAGGTTGAACATGCCGCCAAAGCTTTTGGCGTTAAATTTACCCAGCTCAGAATTGGCGTTGCCATAGCTGCTGCCGATTTCGGGTTTGGCGGACAGCACATTGATGCTGCCGACCGTTGAGTTACGGCCAAACAAGGTGCCTTGCGGGCCCCGTAAGGCTTCGACCCGCTCCACGTCGTACATCAGCGCCAGCGCGCCCTGCATCCGTGGTGAATAAATACCGTCCAGATGCACACCGACCGCCGGATCGCCCAGCTCGGTGATATTGGTCGAACGAATGCCGCGCATGGTGATGACCGGCGCCGACTGCTCGGAAGCCATGGAAATATCGAGCCCCGGCACTAAGTCGGCGATATCCACCACATTATTGACGCCGTGCTGCTGCAGCTGGGTGTCGCTGATGGCGGAAATTGCCACCGGCGTTTCCATCAGTTTGGTTTTGCGTTTGGTGGCGGTGACGGAAATGATTTCCAGTTCGGTGCTGCTGGCTGTGTTGTTAGCTGTGTTGCTGGTCGAGCTGCTGGTTGCGCTGTTGTCGGTGCTGTTTTGTACGGCACTATTTTGTACGGCACTTTGCTGTGCCAGTGCCGGCAAAGCGCAAGCCATCGCGATCGCAAGCGCGTTACGTTTGTGCATGGTCTAACCCCTGTCTGTGTTTATTGCTTTTGTTTTCATGGCAAACCGGACTGCAGGCGGTTGCCACCTTGGATCACCTTAAAGCGGCGATCGGGCGAGCGACAGGCAGATTCGACAAGGCGAGCAGGTCACACTACAAGGCGAGCAGCCAGCCGCTCAGGCCCGGCCGTCAGCCCTGGCAGGCCGGCGGCGCCTATTTATCAGGTGTGAAAATCAGGCGTGCATATCGGGTGCGAATATCAGATGTGAATATCAGGTGCAAACATCAGGCGCGGTAATCGGGGGCATCATAATGGGTGGGCATCGGATGTCGCCATCAGGTGGCGTCTTCGGGCATGACCACACCAACAGCCCCCAACAAAGGCCGGCAACAGCTTGCCGGCCGGCGGCGAATGTCAGCCGGTATATGATTGCAGGGCTTTGCGGGCGGTGGTCATCGCGTTGACCATCTGGTGATAGGCTTCATCGCGCCGCGCTGTGACTTCGTGTCTGGCAGTGCCGGCCGGTGGCAACTGGTATTTTTCCCGTTCAATGTCGTTGGGACGGTCTTCAACGGCCGTGCTGTGATAATAGCGGGGCCCGAGGCTGCTGTTGTATTGCTCGATTTGCTCGATAATTTCTTGTTTGGAGCGGCCGGCCAGCATGGCTTTTTCATAGATATCAATGCGGGCTTCGGTTTGTTTATCCAGCTCTTTTTCGTAGTCCAGCCAGCTGTTGTAGTTCAGCACCTGATTGTTGTCCGGCCAGCGTGGCGGCACTTGGGTGAAGTCGATTTTCTGGCCGCCACGGGCATAAATCATCTCTTCCAGTGCAGAAGCAGGCTGCGGCGGCGAGCGATGTGCTTCAGTGCCAAACACGTCCAACATCATATATTTGGCCGGCGCCGCACCGGTTTTTGCCGCCGCGCTGCCGGCACTGGAAATCTGAACCTGCGGGTCTGTGTCAGTCTGTGCCGGGCTGCGGAGCACCGACAGTCCGGAGTTGTCTGGCCGTTCGGCCAGCCAGGGGCGATTCAAAGCATTGATGTTCATCGGGAGTCCTCCATTACGGTCGGTTTTTTTGAGCAAAATTTGTACCCAAAAATACGTGTTTTACACTTCATCACAACTGCGCCAGCCCGCTGGTTATGCCGGGCTGGCGCAGTGGTGTTGAGCACCCGGCTGTGTGAGACACTGGCCGCAGGCGGTCAGTGCCACAAGCTGCCGGAGCTTTAGTCTGCACCGATGCTTTAGTCTGCACCGGTGCCAGGTGCGCAATTTGGGCTTAACGGTACTGGCTGATCAGGATGTCGGCGGCGCGTTCCCCGATAACAACACAGGGCGCCATCGTATTGCCCACGGTGATTCTGGGCATGATCGAAGCGTCGGCGATCCGCAGATTCGCGATGCCATAGACCCGTAGCCGGCTGTCTACCACCGACATCTCATCGCGGCCCATTTTGGCGGTGCCGGACCAGTGCCAGAAGGTGATGGCGGCGCGCCGCAGATAGGATTCCAGTAAGTGCCGTTCACGGATCTGCGGGATGACTTCTCTTTTGTTCAGCCGGGCCAGTGTCGGGTGGTTGCCAATTTCGCGGCACAGCTCCAGCGTCGCCAGCGCTGCGCGCATGTCGGCCGGTTCGGTCAGCACGCGGGTGTCAATCCGTAGCGGATCTGTCGGGTTCGCCCCACTTAACCTGATTTGACCACGGCTGGCCGGCCGCGCCAGGCCGGCAAACATAGTCCAGCCATGCTCCGGTGCGGCCAGACCCACTTCAGGCGGTGGTGGCACGGCAAATTCTAACTGGCACTGCAGCAAATCCGGCGCGCTTAAACGTGCATCGCTTTTCCAGTACAACGTGGCTTCACAACCGCCGGCACCCACAGGTTGCGGCTTGTGGTATTCCCAGCTGCAACCGAAGGCGATGTGGTCCTGCAGGTTCTGACCGACACCCGGCAAATCGGCTACTGTGCTGATGCCATGCGCTGCCAGCTCTGCCGCCGGCCCTATGCCGGATTGCATCAGCACTTTGGGCGTTTGGACCGCGCCCATTGATAACACCACTTCGTTGCGGGCGCCGATGACGCAGCGCCGGCCAGCCCGCTGAATCTCGACAGCGGACACCCGGTTGCCTTTCATCACTAAACGGGTGACCAGCGCCTGTTTCAGCACGGTCAGATTGGGACGATGCAGCTGCGGATGAACATAGGACTGGTAGACGGACTGACGTTGGCCCGCACGGATCCGTAAATCGGCAATGGCGGCGCCGCCACCGCCTTCCATCATTTCGCCATTCGGGCTGTCATAAGTGGGCAGGCCAAGCAGACCGGCGGCTTGCACTGTGGCGCTGGCCAGCGGCTGCGGTTGCTGTGCCGGGGCGACATACACCGGGCCGCCAGTGCCACGTCGGGTTGGATCGGGCTGACCCTGCCAGTCTTCTATGCGCCGGTAACAGGCCAGAATGGCGGCGTAGCCCCAAGCGTCATCACCGGCTTCGCTGGCAAAAAAGTCCCAGTCTGTTTGATGGCCGCGGGCCCAGACCATCACATTGATACTGGAACCGCCGCCTAAGCCTTTCCCCATATTCAATGCCAGCCGGCGGCCGCCCAGTTGCGGCTCTGGCTGACCGCTGAATGCCCAGTCGCGTGAACTGCCAAGATTCAGTGGCCACTGTGCCGGGTCCGACACGGTCGGCGACTGGTCGTCATCGCCCGCTTCAATCAGCAGCACCTCGGCATCCAGTTGCTCTGCCAGTCTTGCGGCGACGACACAGCCAGCCGAACCCGCGCCGCAGACGATAAAGTCATAAGCCGATTTTAAATTTTCCATAGTCAGGAGTTCCAAAAGTTCAGTTATTGTCAGGACTGATAGCGTCCGCGAACTTATTTATCACGAAAAACATTTCCAAGGTAATTAAATTTCTGTTTCATTTTGTACGCCAGCCGGCCGGTACTGTGGGCCTGCTCAGCATGGGTTGGTGCGACTTGGCGGCAAGTCATGCTGCGCTCAGGCGCTTGCCGCCAGCCGCGAGAGGGAGCGGTAGAGGGTTGATGATTATTTCATAAAAACATTATCGCGATAAAAAATATCTTGACACGGTGTTTTCAGGCGCTATCATTCATTCATCGCGAAAATGATTATCGCGACAAACATAATCACAGACTGCAACAGGAGATCGACCATGACTCAATTTAAACAACGCCTGGCTACTGGCCTGCTTTTCGCAACTTCCGTTTTCGCTGCTTCAGCCTTTGCACAAGGCACGCAAGTGACTGAACAGACCCAGCCCGCGGGCAAACCGACTGTCGTGATGGTGCACGGTGCTTTTGCCGACGGCTCTTCATGGAACAAAGTGATCCCGCTGTTACAGGCAAAAGGCCTCAATACAGTGGCGGTGCAAAACCCGCTGACTTCGCTGGAAGATGACGTGACGGCCGCTCAGCGCGCCATCAACGCCCAGACCGGGCCGGTGATCCTGGTTGGCCATTCGTGGGCCGGTTCGGTGATCACCCAGGCAGGTGATTCCGATAAAGTCAAAGCGCTGGTTTATGTGGCTGCCTTTGCGCCTTCTTTAGGCCAGACCTCAGTCGCCGACCTGGCGGCGTTTCCGACGCCTTCTGGTGTGGCGCATTTTGTCGCCAGCCCGGATGGTTACCTGACGTTGCCGGCGGCGGCGATTGCCAGCGAATTTGCGCAGGATGTCAGTGCCGAAGAGGCCCGTTTAATTGCGGCGACCCAAGGCCCGGTGCGGGCGGCCAATTTTGAGCAAAAACTGTCGGCGGCGGCCTGGACCCAAAAACCCAGCTGGTACATTGTGGCGGCGCAGGACCGGATGATTCATCCTCAGGCGCAGCAGGCATTGGCGAAGAAAATCAACGCCAAAACCACAGTGCTCAATACCGGCCATGTCCCGATGGCGTCCAATCCGGCAGCTGTGGCAGAGGTGATTCTGCAGGCGGCAGCGGCTGTGCGCTGAGCGTTGAGCGCCGTTTACCAGGCCAACGCGCGGAACCTCGTCCGGCCATGCAAAACTGGCGCTGCTTTGAACTGAACAAGCCCGGCAAAGATGCCGGGCCTGGTTATCTCAGAAGTTGTGGTTGTCTCAGAAGTTGTAACGCAGATTGGCGGTGATGGCCCGGCGCTGGCCGTAGAAGCAGTCGCCACGCTGCAGACATGAGGTGATCACTGTTTTGTCGGTCAGGTTTTGCACCTGCAGGCTGACATCATAAGGCCCGTATTCATAGCCGGCCATCAGGTCCAGCAGCGTGTAGGACGGGGTGAGCAGCGGGTTGTTCAGTACCACGCCGTTCATCGCGACATAAGCGCTGCCGTCTGAGGTGTTGCCGACATAACGCACGCCGCCGCCCAGTTTCAGGCCATCAATGGCCGCCAGCCGCCAGGTCGCCCAAATCGATGCCTGCTGCTCCGGCAGCGCCGGCAAAGTGGCACCGGCTTCGCCGAGCATGTTGCTCCGGCTGACTTCGGCGTCGGTGTAGGCATAGCTGGCGTAAATATCCAGTTGTTGCCAGGCCAGCTGTGCTTCCAGTTCCAGCCCTTTGGCGGTGATTTCGCCTTGCTGGATTTGGCCTTTCGGGTCAATCAGCCCTTCGTCATCGAGCTGATCGGCTGAAAGCGTGGTGGTGCGGTTTTGCTCTTTGATCTGATAAACCGCAGCGGTCAGCAAATGCTCGCTGCCAGCCGGCTGGTACTTGACGCCGGCTTCCCATTGTTTGCCGGTTTGTGGCACAAAGGCTTTGCCAAAAGCGTCGGTGCCGAGCAGTGGCTCAAAGGATTCGCTGTAGCTGAGGTAAGGCGAAATACCGCCGTCCAGCAGATACATCAGGCCAAGCCGGCCTGTGGTGGCATACTGGGTTTCGGCGCTGGCGCGCTCGGTGCGGCTGACCGCTTTGTCGCGGCGCAGCGCGGCGGACACCAGCCACTGATCGGCGATTTTCATGTTGTCCTGCAGATACAGGCCGCTCTGGTACACCTTAGTGGCGGCGTAATCGACCGCGTCGGCGTCGGTTGGCAGATGGGTGACCTGGCCATACACCGGGTTGTACAAATCGAGCGGGCCGCCGGCGCCATAAAAGGAATCGTTGTCGGTGTAGGCATTCTGATAATCAAAACCGACCACCAGTTTGTGTTCCACCTGACCGGTCAGCAGTTCGCCGTGCAGCTGGGCGTCGCTGGTGATGGCGCGGGCGTCGGCATTGCTTAAATACACCACCCGCTGCAGTGTGCGGTTGTCGGGCTGCAGCTTCGGTGGCCAGCCATACATAGTGTCGTAATCGGCGTGGCTGTCGCTGTAACGGCTGGCGACGCGCAGTGCCCAGTCTTCACTGAGCTGATGTTCGGCAATGGCGGTGACTGCTTGCTGCTCGGTGTCATAGCGGTCAAAACCCGGTTCTGACACAAAACGGCTGCTCGGGATCTGGCCAAATTCGTTTGGCAGAATAGTGCCCTGATGCGGGAAAAACTGCGTGCTGGAGCCGGCTTCTTTTTGCTGCCAGTTGCCAAGCACCGTCAGTTTAGTGTCTGCGCTGGCCTGCCAGCTGAATGAAGGCGCTAAGGCTTTGCTGTTGTCGGGCACAAAATCGGTCTGCGTGTCGCTGTCGCGCCACAGGCCAATCAGCCGGCCTTGCAGCGAAGCGTCGGCATTGAGCGCGCCGGTGACATCCGCCGCCAGTTGTTTGCGCGCATGGTTGCCCAGCTGAGCCCACAACTGACCGCCGAAGCTGGCCTCCGGTTTTTTGCTGACCAGATTGACGATACCGCCAATGGAACCCTGGCCGTACAGCACTGAGCTGGGGCCTTTCAGAATTTCAATTTGCGACAGGCCAAAAGGTTCGGTCCGCACGTTGTTGTAATAACCAAACAAGGATTTCAGGCCATCCAGATATTGCACCGGCGACACGCCGCGAATAATGGACCAGTCGCCACGGGTGTCCAGCCCATAAGGGCCGTTGTAAAGGCCCGACACATAACCCAGCGCGTCCTGCACCGTCAGCGCGCCCAAATCGGCGATGCGCTCGGCGGTCAGCACCGACACCGACAACGGCGTTTCGATGATCGGCGTATCCGATTTGGCCCCAGAAGCACTGACATAAGAAATCAGCCCACGCTGGCTTTTGATGGTGATGACTTCAATATCCTGCTCGGCCTTGGCTTGCGACGCTTTGGTTTGTGCAGGCTCGGCAGCGTCAGCAGCGCTGGCCAGCGGACTCAAAGCAGTCAGCACGGCCAGGGCCAGGCTGGATAAACGACGGGATGGAACAGATGGCATCGCAGAACACTCCGGACTGAAAATTGCCGGCAATTCTAAATGCTAATTGTTATCAATTGCAAATTTGTCCCGGTTGTTGCTGGATTTGCTGCGACAAAACAGCGGTTCAGGCCGCGCGCTGTCGTGGCTGATCGCAGCAAGTCAGTTGCCAAGCGTCATTTGTGACAGCGTCTTCTGTCACAGCGCCTTGTGCCGTCAGTGATTTATCTTGGGGCAGTGCTCTGCAGGCGCTGGTCTTCAGGCACTGGTCTTCAGGCACTCATCGTGGTGCAGCCGCGGTGCGCTGACGGCAAAAGTCGCGGTTTGGATCAGGCCCTGCCGCACCTCATAGATGCAGATCATCTCAACGGTGCCGGGCCCTTGCGGGAAGTTGCGGCGGACCCGCTCGTGGTCGACCACCAGTTGGCCCATTACAGTGCGCTGCAGCAGCGTGGAGTGCAGGTCTGGTTCCTGAAAACGTGGCTCAATGCGTTGGCTGATTTGTGCGTGGCCACGCGCCAGACATTCGCCGTGCAGGGCGTACTGACAGGCATCGGGCGCGTAAGTGGCCAGCCAGCCGGCCAGATCTTTGCGGTTGTAGGCGTCCAGCTGCGCCTGCACAATTTGCGCCGGGGAAATCTGCGCCAGGGATGGCAGGGGACTTTGCGCCGGCAATAGCAGGGTATTTTGCGACATGGTATTTCCAGGATGAAATGAACGGCATTGAACATTGTGTAAGCCGTGACTGTGCCGAATCGCCAGCCAACAATAAAGCCGTGGCGGGGAAACGCTATGTTACCCTGCAGCGGAGCGAGTCACAGGGCCGGAGGCCACAGATGGAATATCAAGCCATTAATTTTAAAGAAAAACTAAGTTTGTTCAGTGAGTTATGGTCGCCGCGCGTGATAGCGCAGATGAACGACTATCAGTTTAAACTGGCCAAAGTGGCCGGTGAATTTGTCTGGCATCAGCATATGGAGACCGACGAAGTGTTTATTGTGCTGGCCGGCGAGCTCAATATTGAATTTCGCGATGGTGTGGTGAAACTGGCCGCCGGTGATTTGTATGTAGTGCCCAAAGGGGTCGAACACAAACCGGTGGCGGCGGAGGAATGTCATATTCTGCTGGTGGAACCCCGTGGGGTGGTCAATACCGGCGATGCCGGCGGCGCGCTGACCGCGCAGAATGATGTCTGGATCTGAGGTTGCACAGGCGCTGCCGGGCGGCTGACCGGCTGCCGCGCTGTTGGTCCGGCAAATCCGGCCGCTAAACGCGTCTGCAGGCTTTGTGCTTTTTTTCAGCAGCCGTTCGCTATAGCTTAGGGTTTTCTTCTGGGCAGGCAGCGAATTTTATGAAGCAATTCAAACAGGTTTTTTATTGGCCGGCGCTGGTTGGCGGCTTGTTGGGGGCTTGCTTATTGGCCGCTTCGGCACAGGCCAGCACGCCGGCGACAGCAAATAAAGCGCAAGCCGCGCTGATTGAGCAGTCGCTCGATTTACGCGAGCGCTGGCTGGGCCTGACCCGCAACCTGTTGCTGGAGCCACATTGGGCAGCGGACAGCCAGCAGTTTTATTACAAGCTCAGTGTCGACGGTGGCTTTATGTTTTACCGCGACAGTCTGGCGGGCACCGAGCGCCAGCCGGCTTTTGATCATCAGGCGCTCAGTCAGGCGCTCGCCAAAGCCAGTGGTCAGCCGGTGTCCGC
>CBINNO010000030.1:0-29884 GCA_966252055.1 uncultured Rheinheimera sp.
TCTATACAACTGATAAGAACAAGCGCACCATGCCAGAAAAAATGGAAATCAAAAAGTTCGATCCTAAAGTGCGTAAGCACGTGATTTTCAAAGAAGCGAAAATCAAGTAATCGAATTTGTTTCCTCAAGAACCCGGCCATTGCCGGGTTTTTGCTTTTAAAGATGTGCCATTTTTCCTGGCTGGTGGTGTCTGGAGCCATCTCAGGCACCCACTGTTGGCCTCTGCCGGTCGATCCGTTACACTGCAGTTTTTGTTTTGCCGGGGAGCGACGATGTTGCGTTTATCACGCCGCAGCTGGAATAACCTGATTATTTTCGGGGTTTTGGCGCTGTTTTTCCTGTTTTATCTCGCGCCTAATCATCTGGCTTTTATGCTGAATCAGCAACAGCCGCTGACCAGTTTAGTGACGCCGGGTCAACGCATTCTGGAACTGCAGTTTCCGGCTGGCACTTTGCGCCAGTTTGGGCCAGGCTGGCGTTTTGAGCCAGCAGTGACTTCGCAACCGGTCTCCGCTGAATGGCTGTTAGAACAATGGTCGACGATCACTTTGCCGCCAGCTTTGCCTGTTGACGACAGCCAGTTGCTGGCGCGGATTTGTCTGGTTGGGCTGCGGGAAAGTGGTAATGGCGAGATCCGGTTCTGGGAGTTTGTGTTTGGTGACCAGCAATGGTACTTGCGGCAACAACAGCAATTGTTTCCACTCAGTCAGCAAGCCGCTGATGCTTTGTGTCCACCGCAGTTAAGATAGCAGCGAACGAGAACAACATGCCTGAATTACCAGAAGTAGAAGTTTCACGGTTAGGTATTGCACCGCATTTGACCGGTCGAACAATAGTCCGGCTGGATGTGCGTCAGCCCCAGTTGCGCTGGCCGGTGCCGGAGCAGGCAATCAGCTTGAAGCAAGCCCCTGTTTTGGCTGTGAGCCGCCGCGCGAAGTATCTGCTGATTAAAGTGCCGCAAGGCAGCCTGATCATTCATCTTGGGATGTCAGGCAATCTGAAAGTGCTGGCGGCTGACACGCCGGCCGGCAAACATGACCACGTCGATATTGTGCTGGATAACGGCATGCTACTACGTCTTAACGACACGCGTCGCTTTGGTGCTGTACTGTGGCAGGACGCGGACACCGAACATTTATTGCTGCAGCAGCTTGGGCCGGAACCGCTGACGGCAGATTTTGACGGTGAATTGCTGCACCGTCATTGTCAGAAACGCAGCAGTGCAATCAAGCTGGTGCTGATGGACAACGCGGTGGTCGTTGGCGTCGGAAACATCTATGCCAATGAGTCGCTGTTTAAGGCGGGCCTGATGCCGACCCGGCCTGCTAATCAGCTGACTCTGGCTGAATGCACGGTGCTGTGTCAGGTCGTCAAAGATATCCTTGCCAAAGCGATAGAGCAGGGCGGCACTACGCTGAAAGATTTCAGTCAGGCGGATGGCAAACCTGGTTATTTTAAGCAGGAACTGTTGGTTTATGGCCGCGGTGGCGAAGCTTGTGTCAGCTGTGGCGCTGAGCTCAGCGAGATCCGGCTGGGGCAGCGCAGTACGGTCTTTTGCCGGCATTGTCAGCTCTGAAGCTTTAAAATGGTCGCTTCGCGATCAGGCGCCAGCGCCAACCGGATAACTCAGGGTTGTCGCTGACCGGCTTGGCCAGATCGATACTGATCACACTGCCGCGGCTGGCATGGCTTGGCAGCAGACGAATGCCAACGCCGTAACCAGACAGCGTCTGATTATCGTCCGGGCCGGCGGGTCTGTCCGGGTTATCCCAGGCGCGGCCTGCATCGACAAAGCCGGCCAGCGCCACGTCCAGTAACTGATAAATATGCCAGTGCGTAATGTAGCGATATTCCAGCGACGCCAGAGCCGCTTTATTACCGGTTTGATAATACAGTGGAAAAGCCCGCATTCCCTCGTCACCGCCGATGGAAATGCGCTCATCACGATAAAGGTTCTTACCGACCGACCACTGAACCTGCGCAAGCAATACCTGCTGCGGTGTCAGATGGCGAATGTACTGTAACTGGCTTTGGAACAGCTGCTGTTGCTTCAACTGTTGTTGATGTAACTGCCGGTAACTGAACCTGCTGACCAACCAGCTCTTCTCATTGATTTCGAAATTCTTTTGCAAGCTTGTCTGCAAATCCCAACCGCCCTGATCAGCCCCGAGATATTTCTGCAGCCGACCAAGTCGCACCTGTGCCTGCCAGCCAAAATTAATGTCTTCCACCCGATTCCATAGGAAAAAATTGGTCAGTTCGCGGTAGTCAGATTGCAGAAAGTCCCAGCTCAGCCAGATCTGCGACAAGTCACGGTTGTCCGGTGGTGCTCTGTTACTGTCATTGTTTTCACTGAATTCGTGCTGGTCCTGGGTGACGCCAAAATTCAGATGTTGCACGCTTTGCGCCGTGCGGCCAAAAGCCCAGCCGCTGCTGAGCTCCATCAGTTGCTGGTTGCTACGGTATTCGTTGTAGACATCGCCTCGGGCATACTCGCTGATGTCTTTGATTTCTTTAAAAATATCCAGGTTATAAGCGCGCTCCGAACTGAGCCGGTAAAAGGGTTTTGCCAGATTAAAGCGATAACTTTCGCCGTCGGACGTATCGGCATACTGCAGCGTGGTTTGCCAATGGCTGCTACTCAGATTTGGGCTGTGGAACTGCAGTTTGTAGCCGTCCCGTTCACTGTCACTGAAGTATTCAATTTGTGCCGCATTACCGGTCCCCCACAGATTATCTTCAGCAAGGCCCAGATTGGTTTTGGTTTCGCCACCGGTATGACCCAGCGAGATACGAGGTAGCAACGACCAGTTGTCCCAGCTGCGTACTTCAACATCCACTGTCCCCGTCGCCTCGCAATAAGCAACCGGGGTAATTTCGGCATGTCTCAGATAGCGGCGGCTGCGCAGCAAACGTTCGGTTTCAGCCAGGATTGCTGCATCCAGTACGTCACCTTCCTGAAACAACAGGTCTTCCCTTAACGTACTTTCAGTGGTGACGACATGATAGTCGTTGGCAAAACGGTGAAACCATAAACTGTGCTTGTCATTGAGGTCGAAAATATCATTGCGCTGAAAGCGGATCTGCCCAATCCGCCAGTTGGCCGCGGGTAATTGACTCTGTTGACTGATAGCCACACAGGATTCAGCCGCCTGAGTGTCAGGCGAAAAACACAACGAAATTGTCAGCAGACTGAAGACTGTACAACCAGACCAGTACCGTAACATTACAGCGTCCTTTGGTGCCGGAACTTCGCTTCAGTTAATGCGCTTTGGCTGGAAAATGCAAGCGGATCAGGGGAATGCCGATGCCATCGTGTTCAGGCACCGGCAGTTTTTTACATCTTCCCGTCTGTTTGTTTGGCTGCTTTGAGCAGCGCGATTTGGCTGGGGGTGAGTTTAATTACGCTGCCTGGGTAAGCACGACCACCTGGATAATCCCACTCGCGGGGGCGGGATTCTTCAACAATCTTTTTAAAACTGGCACACACCGTATTACTTGGTTTGCTGCCCAGTTTTTTGGCATAAGCCTTCAGATATTCATCAGACACACCTTCGTTGGACAACAGGCAATAACCTTCGGTGGAATAGACCACTTCGTCGTCGTCCCCGGCAAATGCAATTGTGCTGGTCAGAGCCCCGGCAGCCAGCAGTAGGATCAGATTTTTTTTCATAGTTTTCCTTTTGTCAGAACCGAACGTCAAAAAAGACGTGCAGGTTAACCCTAGCTGCTTTGCGTTTTTTTGCCAGTGTCAGACAAAATGGAAAATTTCAGTTGCCTTGCGACAGCCATTAAAAGCCGCTACACTGCCGCGCAAACCAAGGGGTGCGTAAAGCTGAGATGCCACCAGGCAAACCCTTAGAACCTGATCCGGGTCATACCGGCGGAGGGATGGTGTGATAACTTCCAGCTGCGCGCATGATCCGGGTTCTTCATCCGGAGTTTTATTGATGTTGCGTCCGTGTTCTCCTGCTTTTCTTGTTTGTGCGCTGTCATCTGCGTTGCCAACTGCCGTCTGCGCTGAAGCAGCGCCTGCTGAACTTAAAAATATCGAACGTATTGAAGTGCGTGGCGATTTTCGACAGACCAATCTGCAAAAACTGCCGGGCAGTGTGATGGTGGTTGATGAAGCCGACATCCGTCGCCAGTCGGCACAGCATCTGGATGATTTACTTGGCAGTATTGCAAACCTGAACGCGGCCGCCGGGGCTTCCCGCAGCCGGTTTTTGCAACTGCGCGGTATTGGCGAGCGCAGTGAGTTTGTCGACAACATCAATCCGTCGGTGGGTGTCCTGATGGATGGCATTGATTATTCGGCTCTGGGTTTGACCTCGCTGGCTGATGCGGCACAGCTGGAGGTATTCCGTGGTCCTGAAGCGACTCGCTTTGGTGCGAATGCGTTGGCCGGTATGCTGAATTTTCAAAGTGCACAGCCACAGGCCGGCTCGGAAGGCCGTGTGCAACTGACGGCAGCAAACTACGACAGTACACAGGCCAGCCTGATGCTCAACGTAGCCCTGACCGACACTTTTGCCGCCCGGCTGGTGGCTGATCAGCAAAAATCCGACGGCTTTATCCGCAACACTTACCTCAATCGCGACGACACCAACGGCATCGATGAGACCACTTTCAGGTTGAAAACCCGCTACCAGCCTGACAGCGAGTTGACGGTCGACTGGCTGTGGCAACACCACGACATCGACAATGGTTATGACGCGTTCTCACTGGACCGTAACCGCACAACTTTGTCCGATCAACCCGGGCAGGACAAACAAGACATCGATGCGAGCGCACTGAGAATCCACTACCTGGGCTGGAAATTTGCGCAGAGCCTGACCCAGTTCAGCCTGTTGCAGGCTGACACGGCGTATGGCTATGACGAAGACTGGGGTTATGTCGGTATGCACCCGGACGAATACTCGTCGACCGATCTGTATCTGCGTGACCGCCGTCAGCTCAGCCTGGAGCAGCGGTTCAGTGGGCAACAACAACCCTGGGTTGCTGGTTTGTATGCCAGCGCGCTGGATATTGAATTAGCGCGTCAGTACACCTGGCTGGAACAGCAGTTTGACAGCCGGTTTAAACGGCGCAACCTGGCTTTTTATGCAGATAATCAGCAACACTTAGCGCCTGATCTGACGCTGAGTTACGGTGCCCGCGCTGAGCGTTATCAGGATGACTATGCCGATAACAATCAAATCAGCACCAGTGGCGATGACTGGATGTGGGGAGGCAAACTGAGCCTGGCTTATCAGGTCAGTGAACGCAGCCAAATTTACGGCCTGCTGTCCAAAGGATATAAAGTTGGTGGCGTCAATGGCGAAGCGCTGGCCGAAACGCGCAATCCGACGCTGTCGGGGTTGACCGAATTTTTGCTGAGCAAAGCCACGTTTGCGCCAGAAACGCTGTATAACGCCGAGTTCGGCGTCAAAGGCAGTAATGCGCAACAAAACCTGCAAAGCCGCGTCACCGCATTTTATATGTGGCGGGAAGATATGCAGCTCAAGGCCTGGATCAATCAGGACACTAAGTTTGTCGGTTATATCGACAATGCCTTCAGCGGCCGTAACTATGGTCTGGAAAACGAAACTCGCTGGCAATTTCATCCGGCGGTCAGTCTGAACTGGTCGGCCGCGTGGCTGCACAGCGAGATCCGGGGATTTGTCACTAAGGAAGGACTTGATATGAGCGGACGGGCGCAGGCGCAGGCGCCGAAGCTGCAATACAGTGTCGGCCTGGATTGGCAACCGCATGAAAACTGGCTGGCAGCAGTGACTGTGAAGCACAAAGCCCGTTATTTCTATTCAGATTCTGAGAACATTGAATCAGATGACAGCAACTTGCTGGATCTTCGACTGAGTTATCAAAGCGAATTGTGGGAGCTGGCGCTGTGGAGCCGTAACCTGCTGGATGAAACTTATGGCGTGCGCGGTTTTTATTTTGGCAACGATCCGCGCGATGGCTACGAAAATCATTTGTACGAACAGTTTGGTGAACCACGCCGGGTGGGCGTCACTGTCAGTTATCAGTTCTGAGGAGCGAACCATGCAATTATCCGCCGAAATCAGCAAATATCCGCTGACCAGCGATTACATTGAACCGATCAAGGGCTTTATCGACGAGCTCAATAAAGAAGCGGGTTTGACCGTGCTCACTAACACGATGAGCACGCAGATTTTTGGCGATTATGACGTGGTGATGGCAGCGCTGCAGCGTTGTATCCGCTGGTCGTTTGAACGCTATGGCAAAGTGATTTTCGTGGTGAAGTTCCTGCATGGCGATTTACGGCCGGTTGAGCTGACTGCGGCGCAGGCCGGCTGATGGCGGATATCTGGCAACATCTGCTCAGCCAGTTTCAGTTACAAAGTGCACTGGAACTGGTCGCCACGCTGCTGGCGCTGTCATACACAGTGCTGGCGATTCGGCACAGCTTATGGTGCTGGCCGGCGGCGTTGTTGAGTACAGTGCTGACGGCGCAGATTATGCTCAAAGCCAATCTGCTGACCGACGCCCTGTTGCAGCTCTATTACGCCGGGATGGCGCTGTTTGGCTGGTGGAACTGGCGCCAGCTCAGGCAGCACAGTGGTCAGCAGAAACCGGTCGTCGAGTGGCGCTGGGGCACACATGCGCAGCTGATTGGTGGGACTTTGATAGTGGGTTTGTTGTTCGGTTATCTGATGCAACAATTCACCAGCACTGATTTTGCCTGGTTGGGCGCACAGATTAGCTGTTTTGCTATTCTGGGCACCTGGCTGACGGCGCGTAAAGTGGTGTCAAACTGGCTCTATTGGGTGGTCATTGATGCCGCATCGGTGTATATGTACCTGCAAACAGAGCTGTATTTTTTCGCGGCGCTTTTTGTTATTTATACGCTGACCGCAGCTTCAGGATATCTCGCATGGCGCAGCAATTACCGGCAACAGCAACTGAACAACGCATCTGGCATCTTTGTCAGCGGCTAGAGTTTTTTGCCAATCACCTGCCGCTGGCACTACAAAAGCTGGCGGCCAGCAGCACGAATGACAACTACTATGTGCACACGCAGCGCGGGCATTATTTGCTGCGTCACTATAGTCCGTTCGTGACTGGAGTGTGCCGGCAACAGGAACTGCGTTGCCAGCATGCTGCGGCTGCCGTAGGCGTCGCGCCGGCGCCTTTGTGTCTCAATAACCATCAACGGATCCTGGTCAGTGAGTTTTTAACGCACAGCCGCCATTTTGACTGGGAACTGCATCACGGTCACCTGCTGCAACTGGTGGAAAAACTGGTCAGGTTACACAAATTGCGGGTGCAGACGCCGGCGCTGGAACCCTTCGGCTATTTGCAACAGCTGCGCGATAAAGTACCGGCAGACTTGTGGCTGGCAGAAGATGAGCAAGACTGGCTGCAACTGCGGGCCTGTGCTCAGGCGTTTGCCCGCTTACCGCAGGATATCGTGCTCTGTCATATGGATTTGCACTGCGGCAATATTTTGCTGCAGCACCAGCAGCTTTATCTGATTGATTATGAATACTGCCAGCAGGCAGACAGCAGTTTCGACCTGGCTGCGCTGGCGCTCAATTTGCAACTGAACGACAAAGAGCTGGAGACTTTGCTGACTTTTTATCTGCAGTTCAGGCCGCAGGCCCGGGAGGCTTTGCCAGAACGGCTGGCGCTGGCGAAACAGTTATACAGCGGATTTTGTTGGTTGTGGTACAAGTCGCTGGAAGGCAGCGCTGAAAAAGCAAAGCTGGCGCAACATAAATTGCGCCAGCTCGCCGTTATGGGTTCAGATCCCGCCCAGACGCTCAGCTAACGTTTTGTATCGCCTCACATCTTCTTCGTCGAACATGGGTTTGCCGTTATCGTCCTTGCCAGCCGGTACTAACAGGTTTTCCCGTGCCAGCCGCTCGACTCTGATGTCCTGAATAGATAAAAAAGCCGCTACTTCGGCTACAGTCATTAATGCCATGATAAGTTCCTGCTTGGTCAATCCGCTTAATATAAGCTCAGTTTCCGTGCTTTGTGAATAAGAGATCTGTTGTTGTTGCGTTCTGAAACGATTCAGTTTTTGGTCTTGCGGTGATTGAACGAGGCTTTTGACTGAGTGGACAGTCTTACTGTTGCTGTCTTGTGTTCGTTATGTTAGAGAAGTGAGGCTGTGTTTTTCTGATTCTTCATGACAAGGTAACCCTATGCCCAAAAACATATTTTCCCGCTGGCCCGCTTGTGCCGGTGTTGGTGTGCTGCTGGTGAGCGGCTGGACTCAGGCGGCCGCGCCGGTGCAGGCTCCTGTTGCAGAGCAACGTCCTTATACGGTCACCTCACCCAATGGCGACCGTGTCGACCCTTATTACTGGTTAAGGGATGACAAAAGACAAGATCCGAAAGTGCTGGGGTATCTGCAGGCCGAAAATGCTTATTATCAGCAATATGCTGATCAGTATCAGGCGCTGACCAAAACGCTGACCGACGAAATCATCGGTCGGATCAAGCAAGACGACAGTACAGTGCCGGCAGTTAAAGGGGATTATGCCTATTACACCCGCTTTGAAACGGGCCAGCAGTATCCCATTTACCTGCGTAAATCAGTAAAAACCGGTCAGGAGCAAGTGCTGCTTGATGTTAATCAGATGGCGCTTGGCAAAGATTTTTACCAGATTGGTCACTACGCCGTCAGCCCGGACCAGCAACTGCTGGCTTATGCCGAAGACACCAATGGCCGGCGTCAGTACACGGTAAAAATTCGTGATTTACGCACCGGCAAGGATTTGGCGGACCAGATCACGGGCGTAGAGGCGTCGCTGGCCTGGTCGGCAGACAGTAAGCATTTGTTTTATATTGGTAAAGACCCTCAGACTCTGCTCGGCAATAAAATTCATCGCCATCAGTTGGGCCAGCCGGTGGCAAAAGATCAGCTGATTTATGAAGAAAAAGACACCAGTTTTTATACCGGTATCGGCAACAGTGCAGACGACAAGTACGTGATGTTGTGGCTCGGCAGCACGGTATCTACTGAGATCCGGGTATTGCCTGCGGATCAGCCAACGGGCGAATTCAAGCCGCTGGCCCCGCGTCAGCGTGATTTTAAATACGACGCCGAACATTTAGGCAATCGCTGGATCATCAGCACCGATTGGGAAGCGCCGAACAACAGAATCATGGCTGTGGCCGACGACAAGATTGGCGATCGGACCCACTGGCAGCCTTTGCTGGCGCATGACAAAGATACTTTTATTGAATCTTTCCAGGTGTTTAACAACTATCTGGCGCTCAATGAACGCCATGACGGTTTAAACCGGATCCGGGTTATTCCATGGCAACACCCGGACAAAGCGCAAGTGATTGCGTCTGATGAGCCGGTCTACGTGGCTTACACCGATAACAATCCGCAGCAAAACACCGACTGGCTGCGTTACAGCTATACCTCGCTGACCACGCCCAATTCAGTGTACGAAGTGAATATGCAAAGCGGCGAAAAACGCTTGCTGAAACAGCAGGAAGTGTTGGGCGGTTTTGATCGCAATCACTATCAGACAGAACGTGTCTGGGCTGTGGCCCGCGACGGTACTAAGGTTCCTGTCAGCCTGCTGTACAAAAAAGGCTTCAAAAAAGACGGCACAGCGCCGCTTTATCAGTACGCCTATGGCTCTTACGGCTCTTCGACTGCACCGAGTTTTCGCAGCACAGTGCTGTCGCTGGTCGACCGTGGTTTTGTCTATGCGATAGCCCATATCCGCGGTGGTCAGGAAATGGGCCGTCACTGGTATGAAGACGGAAAATTACTGAAGAAGATCAATACCTTCACCGACTTTATTGACGTCACCGATCATCTGGTAAAACAGCAGTATGCGGCCAAAGACAAAGTATTTGGCATGGGCGGCAGTGCCGGCGGTCTGCTGATGGGTGCTGTGGCGAACATGGCCCCCGAGAAGTATCGTGGTTTAGTGGCGCATGTGCCTTTTGTCGACGTGGTGACCACTATGCTGGACGAGTCTATCCCTTTGACTACCAACGAGTTTGACGAGTGGGGCAATCCAAAACAAAAAGCCTATTACGACTATATGCTGTCTTATTCACCGTATGACCAGGTGAAAAAGCAGGCTTATCCGGCGTTGCTGGTGACCACCGGCCTGCACGACAGTCAGGTGCAATATTTCGAGCCGGCTAAGTGGGTGGCCAAACTGCGGACGCACAAAACCAATCAGCAGCCACTGTTGTTCAGAACCAATATGGAAGCCGGTCATGGCGGCAAATCAGGCCGTTTTTCGCGGCTGAAGGAAGTCGCTGAAGAGTATGCATTTGTGTTGTCGCTGGTAAAGTAATCATCTGAGCGGCTTATTTGGAAGCAACCCGGCCAGTGGCCGGGTTTTTTCTGTCCGGCTGCGTTGGCCGCCACCGGTCGCAACGAGAGGGGCTGACTGGTCAATCTTCATCTGCCTGCCATAGACATTTTTGCCCGATCTCAGGTATAACAAACTGAAGCTGTTGATGTTTTTTGGGACTTTTCCGAGATTTAACCATCGGGTAAACAAGCTAAACAGCTGAGTTACGCTATCTTAAAGGTTGACGGCACGCGGTTGCTGTCGGCCGGACTTATAACTACAAAGCGAGATCCCCTATGAAACCATCAGGCATGGCGCTTGCGCTCTATACCAATTTCCTCGGCCAGTCGCCGAATTGGTACAAGCTCACCATTATCGCGTTTATGTTTATTAATCCGCTGGTCTTTATCCAGAACCCTTATGTCGCGGGCTGGTTACTTGTCATTGAGTTTATTTTTACGCTGGCGATGGCACTGAAATGTTACCCATTGCAACCCGGCGGATTGCTGGCCATTCAGGCGATTGCGATGGGGATGACCAGTACGACCAAAGTGATGCATGAGGTGACCGCAAACATTGAGGTGATCCTGCTGCTGGTCTTCATGGTCGCGGGGATCCATTTTGTCAAAGACCTGCTGTTATTCGTCTTCACTAAGCTGCTGATCCGCGTACGCTCTAAAACCACGATTTCACTGGCTTTTGTCGGGATGTCGGCGTTTTTATCGGCATTCCTTGATGCTTTGACGGTGATTGCGGTCATCATCGGCGTCGGGGTCGGTTTTTATGCGATTTACCACAAAATTTCGTCGGGCAAAACCTTTGTCGACCCACATGACCACAGTGTGGACGAACAGGTGGCCGAACTGTCCCGCGCTGATTTAGACGCTTTTCGCGGCTTTTTACGTAATCTGCTGATGCATGCCGGCGTCGGCACCGCGCTGGGTGGTGTGTCGACGATGGTCGGTGAGCCACAAAATCTGATTATTGCCGCTGCTGTCGGCTGGGATTTTGCGGAATTTGCCTTGCGAATGGCGTCTGTCACGATTCCTGTCCTGTTGTGTGGCTTGGCCACGACAGTTGTGGTCGAGAAATTCGGCTGGTTTGATTTTGGTGTTCGCCTGCCGCAGACGGTGCAGGATGTGCTGATTGCTTATGACAACTATCAGACGGCCAAACTGCAGTCATCAGACCTTGCTAAGCTGTGGGTGCAGGGGCTGATTGCGGTGATGTTGATTGTCTGCCTGAGCCTGCATGTGGCCTCTGTCGGTCTGATTGGCTTGATGGTAATTATTCTGGCAACAACGTTCTGCGGGGTCACCGACGAACATGCGATTGGTCATGCCTTCAAAGAGGCGCTGCCTTTTACTGCGCTGCTGGTGGTGTTTTTCTCCATCGTGGCTGTCATTATTGATCAGCACCTGTTTACGCCGGTGATCAGCTGGGTACTGACCTTCGATGGTCAGTTGCAACTGGCGGTGTTGTTCCTCGCCAATGGCGCCTTGTCGATGGTCAGTGATAACGTCTTTGTCGGCACTGTGTATATCAATGAAGTGAAAGCAGCCTGGGAAGCTGGTCATATCAGCCGGGAGCAGTTCGAGTTACTGGCGATTGCCATTAATGCCGGGACTAACCTGCCCAGTGTCGCGACGCCTAACGGTCAGGCGGCTTTCCTGTTCCTGCTGACCAGTGCGCTGGCGCCGTTGATCCGCTTGTCGTATATGAAGATGGTCTGGATGGCGCTGCCTTATACTGTGGTTTTAGCTATCGTTGGCCTGCTCTCGACGACGTTCATTTTGCCGGAAGTGACACATTACATGTACGAAGCCGGCTGGATCCATCATTATGTACCGGGGGCGGTGCAAAGCGCAGGCCATTGATTAATCCTGTATTTTTGTTGATTCGTCCGTCATAGTCATCCATTGGTGGCAGCCGGGCTTTGAAAAGCCCGGCGCTGCCCTGATAAACAGATTTTCCGAAACACCGCGTTGCCGGACAGTATTCCGTTGCGCTGTCAGTTGCTGAAGAGGCCCGGATATGACCAACTTTCTGCTGCTGATCCTGGCAGCTCCTGCAATCAGCCTGCTGCTGGTCGGGTTATTGCCAACACTCAACCGCACCCGACAGACTTTTGTCGCGATGCTTGGACCTGCTGTGGGTCTTGGGCTGGTTTTGGCCTCATTGCCGGAATTAATGGCCGGACAGGTGCTGACCCAGGAGTGGCAGTGGCTGCCGCTGATTGGCTTACAAATCAGTCTGCAGCTCGACGGGCTGGCATTGTTGTTTGTGTTGCTTATTCTTGGCATCGGTTTGCTGGTGCTGTTTTACGCCCGCTTTTATCTCAGTGAACAAGATTCCAGCCTGCGTTTTTACGCCTGCCTGCTGTTGTTTATGCAAGCTATGCTGGGCATTGTCTTGTCCGGTAACGTGCTGCAAATGTGGGTGTTCTGGGAGCTGACCAGCATCAGTTCCTTTTTGCTGATCAGTTATTGGTCCGATCGCAGTTATGCGCGCAAAGGCGCGCGGATGGCATTGACGGTGACTGCCGCAGGCGGCCTGGCGTTGCTGGTGGGCCTGATCCTGTTGGGGCAGGTGGCTGGTAGTTACCAGTTGGCCGATATTCTGCGCCAGGGCGAGCTGATTCTGGCCAGTGAGTGGTATCCAATTATCCTGACCCTGATTTTATTAGGGGCATTCACCAAATCGGCGCAGTTTCCGTTTCATTTTTGGTTACCCAATGCGATGGCAGCGCCAACGCCGGTCAGCGCCTATCTGCATTCTGCGACTATGGTCAAAGCCGGGATCTTTTTGCTGATCCGGTTTTATCCGGTGCTGGCGGGCAGTGATTTATGGTTTGCGGTCGTCAGTCTGGTGGGGTTGCTGACGTTATTGACCGGTGCATACTTTGCGTTGTTCCAGCATGACATCAAAGGGTTGCTGGCCTACTCGACGATTTCTCACCTGGGGCTGATTACGCTCTTGCTGGGGCTTGATACTGAGCTGGCCGCAGTCGCAGCCATTTTTCATATCATCAACCATGCGGTGTTTAAAGCCTCGCTCTTCATGGCGGCGGGCATCATAGACCACGAAACCGGCTCGCGGGACATGCGTAAAATCAATGGTTTGTGGCACTTTATGCCGGTCACTGCCAGCCTGGCGATGGTGGCGGCCGCAGCGATGGCCGGTGTGCCTTTGCTTAATGGTTTTTTGTCGAAGGAAATGTTTTTCAGCCAGACTTTGCACCAGTCGGTGCTGGGGTCGCTGAGTTGGTTATTGCCGATGTTGGCCACGCTGGCGGCGGTATTCTCTGTCGCTTATTCGGCCCGTTTTATTCACGATGTGTTTTTTAACGGCCAGCCGGTTGGGCTTGACCGGGTGCCTCACGAACCTCCGCGTTATATGCGGGTGCCGATGGAAGTGCTGGTGGCTTTGTGTATTGGCGTGGGGATTTTTCCAAACTGGCTGGTGGGGGACTTGCTGCAGTTGGCTTCGACTGCCGCGTTACAACAACCACCACCGCCTTATAGCCTGGATTTGTGGCATGGTATCAATCTGCCGCTGGTGATGAGCGTGTTGGCTTTTGCCGGTGGTCTGCTGCTGTATATCAATCGTCGCCGGCTGTTTTTATTTCAGGCTGGTTTTCAGTCGACCCGGGCTATCTACCGGTTTGAAGCTTTGGTCCAACGGCTGGTGCAGTCCAGCCGCCAGTGGGTCGAACGGGCAGAGCCGGACCGTTTTCAGTGGTATGTGGCGATTCTGTTGTGGCTGGTTGTTGTACTGGCCGGCGCGCCTTTGTTGCAACTGACCAGTCTGACCGGCGCGCGCGGCGAAAGTAGTCTGGATCTGCTGACCGCAGTGCTGATAGCGGTGATGGTGATTGCTGCGATGACCACGGTGATTTGGCAGCGTCACCGCCTGGTGGCACTGATCGCAATCTCCGTGGTCGGTTTGATGGTCAGCTTGCTGTTTATCCGCTTTTCAGCGCCGGACCTGGCGTTAACGCAGTTGTCTGTTGAAGTGGTGACAGCGGTGCTGCTGATGTTGGCACTGTACTTTTTGCCACATCGCAGCCAGAAACAAAGCAGCCACTCAACCTTGTTGCGGGATGCTTTGTTGTCTGCCGCAGTGGCGGTGGTGATTGGCAGTCTGGCCTTCGCCATGATGACCCAACAAGCCGATTCAGTTGCCAGTTATTTCCTGCAAAACGCCAAAACCGGCGGGGGCGGCACCAACGTGGTTAATGTCATTCTGGTTGATTTCCGTGGTTTTGATACCTTCGGCGAAATTACCGTACTGGGGATTGCTGCCCTTGGCATTTATAAGTTGCTGACGGGCATTCCAAGGGTTAAACCAAACGCGGATGCAGAAGGCCGGCGTTGGGCGACTGACGCGCATCCACTGATGCTGCGGGTGATTTCACAAGGGTTGTTGCCGCTGGCGTTGATGGTGTCGGTCTACATTTTCTTCCGCGGGCACAACTTACCCGGCGGCGGATTTGTGGCGGGACTCATCACGGCAGTGGCTTTGATTCTGCAATACATCGCCAATGGCGTGGAGTGGATCCGGCCCCGCCTGAATTTGCAATACAGCTCGCTGATTGCCGCCGGTATTTTGCTGGCCTGGCTGACCGGCGGAGCCAGCTGGCTGTTTGATAAACCTTTCCTGACATCCTGGTTTGATTATTTCGACTGGTCGGTGCTTGGGACTGTGGAGCTGGCCAGTGCAATTGCTTTTGACCTCGGGGTTTATCTGACGGTGGTGGGCTCCTGTATGTTGATTCTGGCCAACCTCGGCAAACTGACCACCCGCTACAAACCAGAATTTAAGGAGCAAGTCTGATGGAAACAGTCATGGCAGCTGCAATTGGCTTACTGACCGGCTGCGGCATCTTTTTGATCCTGCGGGGACGGACTTTTGCGGTGATGTTGGGCCTGACGATGCTGTCTTATGCCGTCAACCTGTTTATTTTTGTCAGTGGTGGCCTGACTACCGGTGCAGGCGCAGTGTTGGGGGCTTCTGAAGTGTATGCCGATCCATTACCGCAGGCGCTGGTGCTGACAGCGATCGTGATTGGCTTCGCAATGACGGCTTTTCTGGTGGTGCTGGCCATTCGGGCGCGGGCTGAGCTGGGTCATGATCAGGTCGATGGCCAGAGTCAGGCACAAAGAGGGCGCACATGATCCAACATCTGGTAATTCTGCCGGTGGTATTGCCGGCGTTGTTTGGCGCCTTGCTATTGTTTCCTCCAGTGCGGGACCGGCTGAAAATGCGGCGCTTGGCCAGTTTGTTGGCGATGCTGCTGACATTGGCGAGCGCGGGTTTGTTGTTGTGGCAACAGACTAATGTGCCGGCGCAGCATTATCTGCTCGGTAACTGGCCTCAGCCTTTTGGGATTGTGCTGGTGGCTGATCAACTGTCGGCACTGTTCGTCTGGCTGACGACCGCGCTGGCAGCCGCAGTGTGTTTGTACAGCTGGGCCGGTGATGATGAAAAAGGTGCTTATTTTCATCCGTTATTACATTTTTTGCTGATGGGGCTGAATGGCGCTTTTTTGACCGGCGATTTGTTTAACTTATTTGTTTGTTTTGAAGTCCTGCTGATCTCCTCGTACAGTCTGATGATCCATGGCGGTGGCAAAAAGCGCATCCAGGCGGCCTTGCATTATGTGCTGCTCAATCTGGTGGGGTCCGCCTTGTTCTTGCTGGCGCTGGCGCTGTTATATGCGGTGCTTGGCAGTCTGAATATTGCGGATATGGCTCAGCGGATCAGTCAGTTAGCGCCTGAGCAGGCGCTGCAGGTCAAAGCAGCGGCCGCCTTGCTGCTGTTGGTGTTCGGTTTAAAAGCGGCGCTGTTTCCGCTGCATTTCTGGTTGCCGGCGGCCTACAGTCAGGCCAATCCGGCGGTGGCGGCTATGTTCGCCGTCATGAGTAAAGTCGGTGTTTATGCATTGATTCGGGTGTTTGGCACGCTGTTTGGCGATGCTGCGGGTCCACTGGCCGGGTACGGTGAACAGTTGCTGTTGTGGGGCGGTTTACTGACCATGTTGTTAGCCGCGTTGATGGTGTTGTCGGCGGTCGACCTGAAAAAGCTCGCCGCTGCTTTAGTGCTGTTGTCGGCGGGCACTTTGTTGGCCGGTGTGGGGCTCGGACAGCTGCAGACTTCTGCTGCAGTGCTGTTTTACGCGCTGCACTCCAGCTGGATTGGCGCGGTCTGGTTCATGCTGGCTGATCGGGTCGCACAACAACGGGGCACTGTCGGCGACCGGTTGGTGCCAGGTCCACGCATGACTCATCATCGTCTTTACGGCTGGTTGTTTGCCCTGAGCAGTCTGGTCGTCATTGGCATGCCGCCGTTTTCCGGTTTTATTGCCAAAATCTGGCTGCTGCAAGGCGCAACCAGTGTTGTGGCAGGCAGTGGCTATATTGGTTTGTTGCTGCTCAGCAGTTTACTGGTGCTGGTCGCGCTCAGCCGTGCCGGTGGCACTTTGTTCTGGCGCACCAATGGTAAACAAGGGCCAGCCCTGACCGAATCACGTGCCGCCACAGGCGCCATGCTGCTGCTGCTTTCACTGGGGGTTGTGCTGGTCGTCTTTGGTCAGTGGTGGATGCAATACAGTCTGGATGCGATGGCTCAGCTGCAAGCCGCCGCGCCTGCCGGAGGTCACAAATGAGACGCTTGATCCCGACACCGCTGCGGAGTTTGTTGTTATTGCTGGTCTGGTGTGCACTGCACAACAGTGTGTCGCCGCTGATTCTGGTCACAGGCTTTGTGTTGGCTCTTGGTATTCCGTGGCTGACAAGGGGTTTTCGTACGCCTCAGCCGCCGGTGCGGCGCTACGGTTTGTTAGTTCGTTATATGTTGTTAGTGTTGTGGGATATTGTGGTGGCGAATCTGCAAGTCATTCGGGTCGTGCTGGCGCCAAACCGCCGGTTGCGGCCGGGCTTTGTCAAACTGCCGCTGGATTTGCATGAGCCGCTGCCTCTGACGATTCTGGCCGGCACTATATGTCTGACGCCGGGAACTGTCAGCGCAGAGTTTCTGCCGCGCAGCAGTGAACAGCCGGCATATCTGCTGTTACATGTACTGGATTTGCAGGATGAAGCACAACTGATTGCGCAACTGAAACAACGATATGAGCAACCACTGAAGGAGATTTTTGCATGTTCGCCTTGATCCTGCAGGGAGTGATGGCGGTGATAGTGCTGGCGCTGCTGCTCAATCTGGTGGCATTGCTGCGGGGCCCGTCGCCAGCCGACCGCTTGTTGGTGCTGGATACGATGTATATCAACAGCATTGCCTTACTGCTGGTATATGGCATCTACGCACAAACTCAGCTGTATTTTGAAGCGGCTTTGTTAATCGCCATGCTGGGCTTTGTCAGTACAGTGGCGGTCTGCAAATTCATGTTGCGTGGCGATATTATTGAATAGGAGACGCAAATGAGCGGGATTGAGTGGGTAATCGGATCTTTACTGATGGCGGGTGCTTTGTTTGTGCTGCTGGGCTCAGTCGCTTTGGTCAAATTGCCTGATTTTTATACCCGGTTGCATGGACCTACCAAAGCAACAACGCTTGGTTTGGGCAGCCTGGTATTGGCTTCTGTACTGTTTTTTAATATCGAACAGCAGACGCTGAGCCTGCAACAGTTGCTGATCGCGCTGTTTCTGTTTATCTCAGCCCCAGTGACGGCGCATATGCTGATCAAAGTGGCAATGCATCACCAGCTGAAAGTGTGTGCAAAGACCAAAGGACAATCATTGTCCGGTGAGTGATTCAGTTCTCATCAAAACCGGCGCGGATCAGACCGGTGACCGCTTGCAGTGCGGCCTGTGCCTGTTCGCCGCTGGTCACTACATCAACATTCTTGCCTTTGCTGCTGGCCAGCATCAGCAAGGCCAGCACGCTGCTGGCATCGGCACTGCGGCCATCCTGTTGTAATTCAATTTTCGCATTAAATTGCTGACACAGCTGTGCAAGCTTGGTGGCGGCCCGCGCATGCAAGCCTAACTGATTGACGATAGTGACAGTTTCTTTGAAATTATTTGCCATGATGACGGACCAGTTCGCGGTGGCGGATTTGCACATCTTCCCGCAGCGCCCGGAAGCTTTCTGCAAGAGATTCAACGATATAGACTGAACGATGTTGTCCGCCAGTGCAACCGATGGCAATGGTCAGATAACTGCGGTTATTTCGTTCTAAGTGAGACAACCAGGTACTGATAAAACTATTGATTTGCCAGGTGTATTTGGCGACGACAGGTTGCGCTTCCAGATAATCCTTCACCGGCTGGTCAAGCCCGGTCAGAATTTTCAGCTCAGGCTCCCAGTGTGGATTTGGCAGAAAACGCGCGTCAAAGACAAAATCGGCGTCTTTTGGAATACCATACTTAAAACCAAAAGATTCAAAGAGCATCACCAGACGGCCGGTTTTCTGCCCGAGAATACGTTCGCGTAACTGCTCAGTCAGCTGATGAACGTTCAGCTCCGTCGTGTCCAGGTACAAATCTGCGCGGCTGGAGATGGGATCCAGCAACTGCTGTTCGCGCTGAATCGCTTCATCCAATGACATCGCCTGATGTGATAACGGATGTAGCCGGCGGGTCTCACTGAATCTTTTGATCAGCGTGGAGTGGTCTGCATCCAGATACAGGATGGTCAGTTCCACTTTGCGTGGCAGGTAAGACAGGATCTCAGTGAGTTCCTCAGGGTCCTGTGGCAGATTGCGCACGTCAATACTGACGGCGACCCGTTCGTATTGACCCATCACTGCATTGGCCAGTGTCGGCAGCAGATTGACCGGGATATTGTCGACACAGTAGTAGCCCAGATCTTCCATCACCCGTAACGCGACGGATTTACCGGAACCTGATCTGCCGCTGACTACCAGAAGTTTCATTTGCTGCCACCCTGATCGGCGTGGCTGAGCAGGAGTTGATAGAGTTCCTGATCATTCTGGCTGTGGCGGATTTTGCGGGTCAGCTCTTTTTGACTGAGCAGACGGGCAATGCCGGCCAGGGTCGTCAGGTGGGTCTGACATTGATTTTCCGGGATCAGGATGGCGCAGAAGATATCGACCACCTGATTATCAATAGCGTCAAACTGAATCCCATCCTGGCTGACGACAAACACCAGCATAGGTGCAGTCACATCTTTTAGTTTGCCATGCGGGATAGCGATACCACCGCCAATACCGGTAGAACCCAGTTTTTCCCGCGCCATCAGCGCTTCAAAAATGGTGGATTCTGCAAGTGCCGGCATATGCTGATGCGCCAGTTCGGCGATGTATTCGAGGATTCGTTTTTTGCTGTTAAAAAGGACCGCACTTTTCGTGCAGTCCTCCGATAGCATTGAGCTTAGGTTCATAAATCCAGAGTTCAGTGGCGAGAAATTTTCTCTTTGTGTTTGATAACCTGGCGATCCAATTTGTCGATCAGCAGATCGATCGCGGCGTACATATTATCATCTTCGCACTGAGCAAACACCTCTCCACCATTTAAATGCACTTTTGCTTCAGCGATTTGTTTCAGTTTCTCCACATTCAGTACGACATGTACGTTGTTGATGTGGTCAAAATGTCTTTCGAGTTTGGCGAACTTGGTGTCTACATAGTCTCTTAATGCTTCGGTAATTTCGACATGACGGCCAGTCAGATTAATTTGCATAGACATTTCCTTCTAGGGATGAGCTCTTACTTATAACAAGCTCTTACGTTGATTTGACGGCGGAATATAAAGAGATTCCCGATACTTGGCGATGGTACGCCGCGCTACGTTAATCCCCTGTTCCGACAGGATTTCGGCCATCCTGCTGTCACTGAGCGGTTTGGCCGGATTTTCCGCCGCCACCAATTTTTTAATAAAGGCCCGAATCGCAGTGGACGAGCATTCGCCACCACTCTCCGTACTGACATGACTGGAAAAGAAGAACTTAAGTTCAAAAATTCCGCGTGGGGTATGCATATATTTCTGGGTGGTGACCCGGGAAATTGTCGACTCATGCATACCGACCATTTCGGCCACATCGTTCAGCACCATCGGCTTCATGGCCTCTTCACCATGCTCAAAAAACGCCTGTTGCTGCTGCACTATACAATTTGCAACTTTCAGTAAGGTCTCGTTGCGGCTCTCCAGACTTTTCAGAAACCATTTGGCTTCCTGCAAATGGGAACGAATAAACTGGCTGTCCGACGAATTGCGGACTTGCCGCGACATGGCCGCGTATTGTTCGTTAATTCTGATTTTCGGGAACGCATCCGGGTTCAGTTCGACAGCCCAGCGTCCTTTCACTTTTTTCACCGACACATCGGGAATGGTGTATTGCTGCTCTTGCCGAATGACATCGGCACCGGGACGAGGATTCAGACTGTGGATGAGTCGCATCACTTCTCTGAGGTCGTCTTCTTTGAGTTTAGTCACCCGCATCAAAGAACGGAAATCGCGGTTGGCTAAATAATCACTGTGATTTTTGATAATGTCGCAGGTTTCTTTCAGAAACGGTGTCGCAGGGTCAAACTGGCGCAGTTGAATGAGCAGACATTCCTGAATGGTGCGGGCTCCGACACCCACCGGATCAAACAACTGGATGCGTTTGATCACCGCTTCAACTTCATCGGCTTCAACTTCTGGCATGCCCAGCGACTCGAGAATTTCGTCGCAGCTGATGGTCAACAAGCCATTTTCGTCGATGGCTTCGATGATGATTTCGGCAATCGCCAGATCGGTTTCGCTAAAAGGCGTGAGCTGCATTTGCCAGCGCAGATAGTCCTGCAAGGTTTCAGTGGTTTCACCCTGAAACACCATGTCTTCATCTGGCGCGCCAGGGCCTGCAACCGGGGCTGCGCTGACCATATCGTCCCAGTTACTGTCCAGCGGCAGATCCTCTTTGATGTTCTGCTCGGTCATGGCCTCACTGCTGTCAGGCACTTCCGGTTCACTGTACTCGTCGGCACTGTTTTGTTCGTTTCGTTCGGTATTTTGTTCGGCAGGCGACTCTGAGGAAGAGGAGCCTGATTCTGAATAATTAAAGTCTTCTTCGGCCTCGAGCAGCGGATTGGCATCCAGTGCTTCCTGGATTTCCTGTTGCAATTCAATGGTCGACAGCTGCAGCAGCTTGATAGCCTGCTGAAGCTGCGGAGTCATGGTGAGTTGCTGACCAAGCCGAAGTTGCAAAGATGGCTTCATGTACTTCTTGTCGCTCCTGACGACCAGTTGTGCACTGGTTTTTTGCTAACTATAGCCTGAATTGATCGCCAAGGTATACATCCCTGACCTGCTGATTGGCTAATACTTCAGCGGGTGAACCAGAAGCAATCAGCTCACCATGACTGACGATATAGGCAATTTCACAGACATCAAGGGTCTCGCGGACGTTATGGTCGGTAATCAGCACGCCGATACCGCGGCCCCGCAGGTGCTGGATGATCTTTTTGATATCGAGCACAGAGATAGGATCAACACCGGCAAACGGCTCATCCAGCAGAATAAAGGCTGGGTTTGCCGCCAGCGCCCGGGCAATTTCAACCCGACGCCTTTCCCCCCCGGACAGACTCATACCGAGACTATTACGGATATGGGTAATATTAAATTCGTCCAGCAATTCGTCGGCGGTTTGTTCACGCTGATCTTCGGTGAGATCCTTGCGGGTCTGCAGGATAGCCATCAGGTTATCAAACACCGTCAGTTTGCGGAAAATCGAGCTTTCCTGCGGCAGATAACCGATGCCGAGCCGGGCCCGGGCATGGATAGGTTCAAAGGTAATATCCTGGCCGCCCAGACTGATTTGGCCTTTGTCTGACGGGACCAGGCCTACAATCATATAAAAAGTGGTGGTTTTGCCCGCACCATTTGGGCCCAGCAGACCGACGATCTGACCAGCACTGACTTCAAGACTGACATCCTTAACGACCTGGCGGCCTTTGTAGCTTTTCGCCAGATGCGCAGCAACGAGTTTTTTCAAGCTTATTTGACCTCTGACGAGAAAATAGTAGTCACCCGCTCTTTGCCGTTTTCACTTTCGGCGCTCAGTTGTTCTTTTTGCAGGTCGTATTCGATTTTGGCGCTGCGCACCAGGCTGCCACTTTGGGTAATTTCGGCTTTACCAGTTAAGGTCAGTACCCGCGTTTGCATGGCGTAGCGGATTTCTTCTGCGCTAGCCTGAATAGGTTTATCACCTTCCAGCATCTGAGAATAAACCGCAGGCTTGCCCGTGGCGATAAACACTTCTTTGCCCTCACCGGCGGAGCGGTCGACAATCAGTTTGTCCGCTTTAATTAACAAAGAGCCTTGTTTCACCACTACGTTGCCTGAATAAAGCAATTTCTGTTCTTTCAGACTGGCTTCATTGCGGTCAGCGTTGACCTCAATCGGTTCTTTGAAATCGGTATTTTTGGCAAGACAAGCTGCGCTCAGAACAAACGCAAGCAGGCAGCCCAGCTTATTGATTTTCATGTTGATACACTGTCCCCTGATGCTTGAACAGACGCAGTTTTTGCGTCGTTAGGTCGGCCTGCAGGCCTTGGCCGTTAATCTGAAAACTTTGCCCGAGGATCCGAACCGGCAACTCGGTTTGCAGCAACTGCGTGTCCAGCGACATCGACAGTTGTTCAGTCTGGATTTGTCGGAACATTTCATCGGCATGCAGGTTATTCACCACTACATTTTGTTCCAGAATCACTTTATTGTCCTGATAAAACACGCCTTGCCGGCTGCTGACCTGCCAGCGGGGCAGGCGCTCGTCGTACAAAGTGTAATCGGGTTGTTCAAACTGAATTTGTCCCAGCTGTTCGAAGTGACTCATCTGGCTGGCTTTGACTTGTCCGCTCAGATTGCCCTGTTGATCAAAACTGCGGCGGGTCAGCTGATAAGCAACGAAATCGGGCTTGAGCTCGCGCTCTATGACAGGTTTTGGCCCGTCATCAGTGGTCTCGAGCCAGCTGTACAAGACGACGGCGCCAGCCAGTACCAGCATGAGCCAAAGGAGTTGATGTTTCATGTGCTGCTTCCGGCAAACTCACCAAAGGTATGTTGACTGAGCAATAAAAGGTCACAAAGTTCACGTACCGCGCCAAAACCGCCTGGCAAGCTGGTCGTCATTGCGGCTTGCCGGCGCAAGAGAGGATGAGCGTCTGCCACGGCAACGGACAGCCCGACATGCTGCATCACGGCCCAGTCAGACAGGTCATCACCTATGTAAGCGATTTGCGCGTCAGTCAGTGCAAGCTGTTGTTTCAGCTCCAGATAGGCCGGCATTTTGTCCTCCTGCCCCTGAAAAATGTAAGAAACCGTTAACGCCCGCATGCGTTGCTCGACAATCTGCGAACGACGGCCAGTAATAATAGCGACTTCAATCCCGGCCTGGCGCAACGCTTTCACACCGTAACCATCGCGGGTGTGAAAAGCTTTCAGCTCTTCCCCTTTATTGCCCAGGTAGATCCGGCCGTCAGAGAACACGCCGTCGACATCACAGATCAGCAGACGGATCTGACTGGCACGTGCGGTGATTTCAGCTGAAACAGCTTGGTAAAGTTCATCGTAGCTGAGTGACATCACAGGACTCCGGCTTTAAGCAGGTCGTGCATGTTGAGCGCTCCGACAGGGGTGTGATGTTGATCTACCACCAGTAACCCATTGATTTTCTTTTGTTCCATGATTTTCAGCGCTTCGGCTGCCAACATCTCAGGCTGCACTGTAACACAGTGACGTGTCATCACTTCGACGATTTGCGTCTGATGAATATCGACGCGCTGGTCGAGAATACGGCGCAGATCACCGTCGGTAAAGATGCCGCTCAGCCGGCCATCTGGCTGGACAATCCCGGTCATGCCAAGGCCTTTCCGTGAGATCTCTAACAAAGCGCTGGTGATTGTGGCCGACTCGGGTACCAACGGCATCAGTTCGCCAGCGTGCATGATGTCGCTGATCCGCAGTAACAGGCGGCGTCCCAGACTGCCGCCGGGGTGCGATAGTGCAAAATCATTGGCAGAAAAACCTCTGGCTTCCAGCAGCGCCACCGCGATAGCGTCGCCCATCGCCAAAGCGGCTGTGGTACTGGCGGTCGGCGCCAATCCCAACGGACAGGCCTCCTGTTCGACGCGGGTACACAAGTGAATATCCGCAAATTTGGCCAGCGTCGATTCAGGGTTGCCGGTCATGGCAATAATCTGAATGCCTTGCCGCTTGAGCACTGGCAGCAGTTTCAGAATTTCTTCGGTTTCACCAGAATTTGACAGGGCCAGCACCAGATCGCTGCGGGTGATCATGCCCAAATCGCCGTGGCTGGCTTCTCCGGGATGAACAAAAAAGGCTGGCGTGCCGGTCGAGGCCAGTGTCGCGGCAATTTTGTTGGCAATATGACCGGATTTGCCCATGCCAGTGACGACTACCCGACCTTTGCTGTGGTAAATGTCTTTGCAGGCATCGGCAAACGTTTGATCTAAATAGCTTTGCAGGCCAAGTATCGCCTTGGCTTCTATCTCCAGCACGCGTCTGGCTGTATCACAAAAATTGGTTTGCATTCGGTTCCTCCAGCCATAAAACCGATAAAAAAACCGGCCTATTAAGCGGAAATTCAGTTAGCGCCGTCAAAATGCGAATTATACGCAAACGCAGCCTGACCCAAGTTGCGCGTGACCTTGAACAAGGCTGCATTTTCCAGTTTCCGCTTGTTAATTGCAAAAAAACCTTGGGTTAAACGTCACAATTCGAAATTCTGCAACTGATGATTACAATTTTTGCGCACGACGGCCGGCAGGAATGTGGCTAAAATACGGCGATTAATTAGGCGTTTGCCTTGCATACCTCGCGTCATCGCCGTATATTGCGCCGTTTTTTTGACAGAGGCTGGCTTTCGTTCAGTCTGACTGCTTCAGACGAGATTGCTTTCAGCGTCAATACATTGGAGTTTGGTTTGGATAAACCACTGGTTGATATTCGGGATCTGACTTTTTGTCGCGGTGAACGGGTCATCTATGAGCAGATGAATATGCAGTTCCAGCGCGGCAAGGTCACAGCCATCATGGGGCCCAGCGGCATCGGCAAAACCACCTTATTGCGGTTAATCGGTGGGCAGCTGAAACCGGACCAGGGTGAGATCTGGTTTGACGGCGTCAATATTCCTGCACTGAATCGGCATGAGCTTTACCAGGCCCGCAAAAAAATGAGCATGTTGTTTCAAAGCGGTGCACTGTTCAGCGAAATGTCAGTGTTTGACAACGTTGCTTTTCCTATTCGTGAGCATACCCGACTGCCTGAAGCGATCATTCGCACCATGGTGCTGATGAAGCTTGAAGCTGTGGGGCTGCGTGGCGCACGCGATCTGATGCCTGCCGAGTTGTCTGGCGGGATGGCTCGTCGGGCTGCCTTAGCGCGTGCTATCGCACTGGACCCGCAACTGGTGATGTATGACGAGCCATTTGCAGGCCAGGACCCCATCTCTATGGGTGTTATTGTCAGGCTGATTCGCTCGCTCAATGATGCTTTGGGGCTGACTTCAGTGGTGGTTTCTCATGACGTCGCAGAAGTCATGAGTATCGCAGATTATGTCTATGTGGTCGCCGAGCGTCGGGTCATCGGCCACGGCACACCAGAACAACTACGGCAACATGAATCACCACTGGTGCAGCAGTTTTTGCTGGGGCAGGCTGATGGTCCTGTGCCATTCCATTTTAAAGCTGCGGATTACGCTACAGAAATCATGGAGTTAAGTCGCTGATGCTGAATCAAATCGGTCAGTTGGGGGCAAATACGCTGGCAACTCTGCAGGGATTAGGACGCGCTGCATTGATGTTGTTTGGCGCATTGCTGGGGCGGCCAAGACCGCTGAAAAACTGGCATCTCTACATGAAACAACTGTACGTGGTCGGGGTGCTGTCACTGCTGATTATCGTAGTTTCAGGGTTGTTTATCGGCATGGTACTGGCGCTGCAAGGCTACACGGTCCTGGCTAAATTTGGTGCTGAGCAGATGCTTGGCCCTTTGGTTGCGCTGAGTTTGTTGCGTGAGCTGGGGCCTGTCGTGACTGCGTTGTTGTTCGCTGGCCGGGCAGGCAGTGCACTGACTGCTGAAATCGGTTTGATGAAAGCAACGGAGCAGTTGTCCAGTATGGAGATGATGGCCGTTGATCCGCTGCGTCGGGTGATAGCGCCACGTTTCTGGGCCGGTGTGATTAGCATGCCGCTGCTGGCGCTGATTTTTAATGCTGTTGGTATTTTAGGTGGTCATTTGGTCGGTGTGGACTGGCTGGGTGTCGATGGTGGCGGATACTGGTCTGCAATGCAGGCTAACGTTGACCTGCAGCAAGACGTGCTGAACGGAGTGATCAAGAGTCTGGTATTTGCTTTTGTGGTGACGCTGATTGCGTTGCACAAAGGGTTTGATGCAGTGCCGACTTCAGAGGGCATTAGCCGGGCAACCACGCAGACTGTCGTGACATCGTCATTGGCTGTGTTGGGTTTTGATTTTGTATTAACCGCTGTCATGTTTGGTGGATAAAAAATGGCATCTCGTAAACTGGAATTAATGGTTGGTTTTTTTGTGGCGCTGGCCATTGCTGCGGCGTTATTGCTGGCGCTGCGGGTGGCAAACACCGGCGTGGCGGGGTCAGATCAGAGTTATCATCTGCTGGCCAAGTTCGACAACATTGGCGGTCTCAAGGTCCGCTCACCGGTGAAAGTCGGCGGTGTGGTGGTCGGACGCGTGGCCAGTATTAAGCTGGACCCTGAAACATTCCAGCCGGTGGTTACGCTGGATATCAACAGCAGCTATAGCAATTTCCCGGAGACCAGCTCGCTGGCGATCCTGACCTCAGGGCTGCTCGGTGAACAGTACATCGGTCTGCAACCGGGCTTTGTTGATGAAAACGTCGAAATCCTGAAAAACGGCGATTACATTGAAGACACCAAGTCGGCCATTGTACTGGAAGAGCTCATTGGCCAGTTCTTATTCAATCGGGGGAATTCATGATGAAAGCATTCTTTAAAGCCCTGCTGGCAGCAACGGCGCTGCTGAGTTTCAGCGCGGTGCAGGCCGCTGAGCCTGTCACAAAATACGACGACCCATACAAGATGATGGAAGTGCTGGCAGATAAAACGTTCCAGCGCATTGCCAAGCAACAACCCGAAATCAAAAAAGATCCGGAAATATTGCGTACCATCGTCAATGAAGAGCTGGTGCCTTATATCGATGCCCGCTATGCAGCCGGTTATGTGATTGGGAATGCGGTAAAGCTCAATACGGTTCCGAAAGAAGATTTTAATACCTTTGTCGGTGCATTCCAAAACTACATGGTTGGCACTTATGCCGGCGTTTTCACGCAGTATCGCGACCAGAAAGTCATCATCGAACCAGGTCAGCCAATCGAAGTGCAGCGTAAGATCATTACCATCAAAACTCGCGTGATTGACCCGGGTAAGCCTGACATCAACATCGAGTTCAAACTGCGTCGCGTGAAAGATGCTAACAACTGGTTAGTGTTCGATATGGTTGCGGAAGGGATTTCTCTGCTCGACAGCAAGCGCTCTGAATTGGGTAGCCTGATCCGTCAGCAAGGCCTGGTCAGCGTGGCCGCTTTGCTGGAAGAAAAAGCCAAAGCTCCAATCAAAGCGCCTGAGAAAGCCAAAAATGCTTGAGATCCGCCAGCAACAGCAAGTGTTGTATTTTACCGGTGAGCTTAATCGTGAGACGGTTGTCGCACATTGGCCATTCAAACCACTACAGCAATTGCAGCAGCAGGCCATTTTTGATCTCGCGGCCATTCGGCATGTCGATACAGCAGGGCTGGCTTGGTTGCTACAGGTCCTGGCACAGGCTAAAGCGCAGTCACTGCAAATTCGGTTGACCGCAGTACCGACCCAACTGAAGTCGCTGGCGACTGTCAGCGATGTCCTCAGTCTTCTGCCGGCAGATAGCTGAAAAGCGACAGGCAGGATATAATCACAACCCGGCTGAACAGGCCGGGTTTTTTGTCTCGGTCACTGCAGGTGCGCGCAGGCCACATCCTCACCGGCCGGTTTGATATAAGGGTATCCTGATGGATTGCAAAGAGATTGAACAACGATTGACTGAACAGCTGCAACTGGCTGAAGTCTATGTAAAAACGGATGGCAGTCATTATTCTGTTACTGCTGTGGGCGAATGTTTCGAAGGCCTGAGCCGGGTCAAGCAGCAGCAACTGGTGTATGCGCCACTGATGAACGACATCGCGAACGGCAGTATTCATGCGTTACAAATTAAAGCCTTCACGCCATCGCAATGGCGGCGGGAAAAACTTCTTAATCCTCCGGTGTGAGCCAAGATGCAACAATTTTTAGTCAAAGGCGGTGCCCGCTTGCAGGGTAACGTGCAGATTTCCGGCGCAAAAAACGCCGCATTACCTATTCTGTTTGCGACGTTGCTGGCCGAACAGCCGTCGGTGATCAGCAATGTACCGGTGCTGAAAGATATTGATACAACGTTTAAACTGCTGCGGATGTTCGGCGCTGAAGTCAGCCGGACTGAACATCAGGTGACAGTGGATGCCAGCCATATCAGCTCCCAGGTTGCACCTTATGAGCTGGTCCGTACGATGCGCGCTTCGATTTTAGCGTTGGGTCCTTTGTTAGCGCGTTTTGGTTATGCCGAAGTTTCCCTGCCAGGTGGCTGCGCTATCGGTGCCCGTCCGGTTAACCTGCACATTGATGGCCTGCGCAAAATGGGTGCTGAAATTGTGGTTGAAAACGGCTATATCAAGGCCCGTGCTGAGCGTCTGAAAGGCGCCCATCTGGTCATGGATATGGTCAGCGTCACGGGCACCGAAAACCTGCTGATGGCGGCGACGCTGGCTGATGGTGTCACTATTATTGAAAATGCGGCGCGTGAGCCTGAAGTTGTTGATTTAGCCAATTATCTGAGCGCTTTGGGTGCAAAAATTTCCGGCGCCGGCAGTCCGACGATCCGGGTGGAAGGCGTTGATAAGCTGATCGGCGCGCAGCATAAAGTGCTGCCAGACCGGATTGAGACCGGCACTTTCCTGGTGGCCGCAGCTGTCACTGGCGGTGATGTCACTTGTCAGAACACCGATCCGGCCGAACTGGAAGTTGTGCTGGAAAAACTGCGCGAAGCTGGCGCTGAAGTAACCACCGGAGCGGACTGGATCCGGCTGAACATGGCAGGTCGTACCCTTAAGGCGGTTAACGTCAAAACAGTGCCACATCCCGGCTTTCCGACTGACATGCAGGCGCAATTTACCGTGTTAAATGTGGTGGCGGACGGCGTAGGTGTCGTGACTGAAACGATTTTTGAGAACCGTTTCATGCATGTACCAGAGCTACAGCGGATGGGCGCTTTAATTCAGCTGGAAGGCAATACTGCGGTGTGTCAGCACAGTCCCAGACTGTTAGCTGCTCAGGTGATGGCGACCGATTTGCGTGCCTCAGCCAGCCTGGTGATTGCCGGATTGGTTGCTGAAGGGGACACTGTGGTTGACCGGATCTATCATATTGACCGCGGTTATGAGCAGATCGAGCACAAGCTGCAAGCCTTAGGCGCACATATCGAACGGATCAATGCACCTGCTTAACTGACAAGTTCTCAATTTGAGAAAAGCCCGCT
>CBINNO010000031.1:0-26921 GCA_966252055.1 uncultured Rheinheimera sp.
GCTGACGCTGGCTGTTTTCTTGTGTGACGAACAGACCTGGCAAAGATTTCGCTTGAAGCCAGATTTGTATTGATTTGGGGCTGGTTTGTGGCAGAAACGGACAGCAGCGGCAACGCCGCTGCTGCTGTGGCGGTCAGACGTCGCGACGGAAGCGTTGCACCAGTTCATGCAGATGTTCGGCGGTGTCGTTTAGCGCGGCGCTGCCCTGACAAACCTGCTGGCCGCTTTGCATGCTTTGGTCGGCAAGGCCGGAAATGGTCACCACCTGCTGGTTAATATCTTCGGCGACATGAGCCTGCTGTTCCACGGCTGCGGCCATCTGCGTCGCCATGCCAGCGATGCTGATCACGGCGTCGCTGATGCCGGTCAGCATCTGTTCGGCTTGCTGCACCTGGGTTACGCCTTTGGCGGCATCCTGCACCCCATTTTCGGCAACCGCTACTGAGCTTTTCGCCTGCGCCGTCAGTTGACCAATGATCTGATAAATCTGCCGGGTTGATTCGGTGGTGCGCGAGGCCAGATGACGCACTTCGTCGGCCACCACGGCAAAACCACGGCCTTGTTCGCCGGCGCGCGCCGCTTCAATCGCCGCGTTTAACGCCAGCAGGTTGGTCTGATCGGCAATTTGTTCAATGATTTGCGCCGCCTGATTAATTTGTGCGGTCTGATCTGCCAGCGTGGTGACTGCCTGACTGACGTTGTTGACGGTTTGCTGCAGCGTCTGAATCGCTTCGCGGGTCTGGCGGGCGATTTGAGCGCCTTCGCGCGCCAGCTGGTCGGCGTCATTGGCCTTACCAGCGGTGTCCTGCACATGATGCGCCACTTCAGCGATAGTGGTGGTCATCTGGTTCATCGCCGTGGCGACCAGCTCGGTTTGTTGCTGTTGTTGCTCCAGCTGGCGTACCGCCTGACTCGACAAATCAAAAGCGGCGCCGGAGCGGGTGGCGACCGACGTCGCCGAATCTTCAATCCGCGTCAGCATGGTGTCGAGGTGTGAGTTATTCGCCAGCAGCGCGACTTCCAGTTCGCCTAACGCGCCCGGATGGCTGGCATAACTCAGCACGGCCAGTGGGTCAGTAAATGGCTGCTGCAGGGTCTGACGCAGCGCCGCCAGTTCGGCGTTGCTGCGCCATTGCATCAACGTCATTGCCGACAAGGCCGCCACGATAGCAAGACCGGCCGACCAGCCGGTCAGACCGGCAACCAGACAACCGACGCTGGCGGCTAATGTCAGCCCCGGCAGCGCTAACCACTGCGCCAGAGCGCCTAACGCAGAGCTGCGGCCTTGTGGTTTCTGGCCGGCGTTGATTTGCTGATAGAGCCGGCTGGCATGTTCGACCTGCGCGCGGCTGGGCGCGACCCGCACCGACTCATAACCCACCACTTTGCCGTTTTCGCTGATTGGCGTGACATAAGCATGCACCCAATAATAATCGCCGTTTTTGCAGCGGTTTTTCACCAGGCCCATCCAGGGTTTGCCCTGCTGCAGATATTGCCACATGGTTTTAAAGGCGGCCGGCGGCATGTCCGGGTGACGTACCAGGTTATGCGGCTGACCGAGCAATTCGTCGCGGGAAAAACCGCTGATACTGACAAAAGCATCATTGCAGTATTTGATGATGCCGCGGGTGTCGGTGGTGGAGATCAGTTTCTGACCGGCCGGGAAAGTCCGTTCATGAGAAGTCACAGGCAAATTCTGACGCATAAGGGGCAAATCCTTGAGCAAATGTCAAACAGAGGGAACTGTTTCAGCTTAGCTGACGGCGGCAAACCGTCTGTATTTATTCAGTAAAATCTAATCTTTACGGAACCAGCCGGCGATGCTGTAGCGGGTGTCAGTGGCCGGCAGCACTTCGTGCGGAAAGCGTTCGCTTTCAAACAACACCAAAGTGCCGGCCGCTGGCTGCACCTGCAGCAGCGGCTGGTCGGCGTCATCGTAGAGTTGCAGGGCGCCTCCTGCCGTCACCGTATTGAGGTAAAACACTGTGGTCAGCACCCGGTTGGAACGGCCACGAAAGGCGTCGAGGTGCTTTTGATAAAAATCGCCCGGCTGATAGCGGGCAAAATGCGCTTCGTAGTGAGTGAGTCCCAGCAGGCAGTGGCGGTTCATCGCGAGGCGCAGCGGTTCCATGGCGGCCAGATATTGCTGTTGGGCAGCGCTCTGACCGTCCAGCCATAAGGTCTGGTCGCGGCGGATTTGTTGATTGAGTTGCTGGCTGTGGCCACGGCCGACACCGGCCTGTTGCAGCGGGGCGCTGCCGGCTTCCTGGTACAGGGCTTCGGTCAAAGCGGCAGGCAGGGCCTGCGGCAGCACCACCAGGCCATGCTGATAAAACTGCGCCAGCGCAGTCTCAAGCCAGGGTAAAGAGGTGGCTTCAGCAGTCGTCATCACAGATTTTCCAGCCGGGCATTTGGCTGGCTTTTTACGCAGACTGGCCGAAAAAGTCAAGTTGAACAGCGGCTTATCAGACTAAAGATGCATGCAAAGCACTGCAGGGTGTGCCTGCACCTTGCGAAGGTCAGCAGGCACAGTTGCAGGGTTGGGCTCCGCAACTGTGCCTGTGGCCGGTCCCGCAAACGGCGACCTTTGGCGCGCGGCAGGCGCAGGTTAATAGCGGTAATAATCGGCTTTTTTCAGCAGGCCGTCAGCGGCCAGTTTGCCGGTCACACATTGGTTAATATCAGATTTTTTAAACACCCAGTAGATGCTGCTGCCGTCGCGGCCACCACGGGTATCCAGTTGCAGCGAGACAAACTCATTGTCCTTTAATTCGCGCAGGCTGGCGCCGTAATCACACAAAGTGGCGGCGAAGCTGTAACCGACTTTACCAATCAGCTCGGCTTGTTTTTGCTGCGCCACTTTGGCCTGCTCGGCGCGCTGTTTCTGCAGTTCCTGCTCGGCAGCGGCGTACTTTTGCTGAATGCTCTGCACTTTGCTGTTCAGGCTGGTTTCTTTGTCTGTGATCTCTTTTAAGCGTTTTTGCAGCTCTTTGTCGGTACTGCCAACTTTTTGCGAAAACTCGAGGTCGCGGCGCTCGCGTTGCACGTCCCGTAAGGCGCGTTCCAGTTCACGTTTCTGGTCGCGCAGTTCACGGTTCTGGTCACGCAAAGTTTCCTGCTGTTCCATCATCAGCTCGGCGGCTCGCTCGGCCTGTTCGGCAATTTCTTCGATGCTTTCTTCATCGATGACGCCATCTATAGTGGCCGCTTTAGCCATCGCATTGGCCTGATCCCGGATCGCCTGCATATCTGGCATGGGCGGCAGCGGTGCTACAGGCGCGACAGCAGCCACCGGCGCCACCGCAAAGAAGTGGCCAAAACCGCCGCCAAGACGGGTTTTAAACAGCACGCCCTGACCGGCCAGATAGCTGAGGTCAATCCGGCCTAAATCGGAAGATCTGTCCTGTTGCAGCGACTTTTCCAGAATATCGCGCATAATTTCCAGATTTTTCTTCATCGAATCGCTGACGGTGGTGGCGGCTTGCGCCGGCGCCAGCAGGCTGGCAGTCCCCAGACTCAGCAACATCAGACCTGCCAGTTGAGACAATTTACGCATAACAAACTCCAGTTAATTTTGACGATTGGGGCGGCTGTTAGGGCTATATTCAAGCCGGGCCTGACTGGGCTGGACATTGTCCTGCCAGTATTGCCAGTCGGCTTGCCGTTGCTGGTTCAGGTATTCGACCAGTTCCAGCATGTCACCGCGCCGGTTTTTCTGTTCAGTTTCCGTCAGATAATCCTTCAGCAGGATCAGCTGCGACGCCTGTTGTTGCTGTTGGTTCTGCAATTGAGTTTGCAGATAGATTTGTTGTTCGGTGCGGTAGCTGGCGAGCTGTGCCGCCACCTGCTGCTGGACCAGCTGTTCATCAACGCTGTTCCAGCGTAATGCGACGCCGCCATCCTGCAGCTGCAGTTTCAGCGGCGAAATACTCAGGATCACCGCCAGCGCCGACATGCCGACACTGAGTTTTGGCCACCAGTTGCCGGAGCGGGCGGTTTTATGGCCCCATTGCTGGCGGAACATGGTGCTGGTATCAATGTCCGGCACCGGCTGATAGTCGGGTTGACGCGCCAGCTGTTGCAGCTGAGCAGCGGTTTCAAAGCGGGCCAGCCAGGCCCGGTCGCCGGCAAGGGCGTTGCGGCAGGCCTGTGTGCTCAGATCACCGGCCAGCCAGGCGTCAAAAGCTTGCTGACTGTTCGACATCATGGTCCTCCAATTGCACTCTTAATTTATCCAGCGCGCTGTAGAATCTGGATTTCACGGTATTGCTGGAAATCGCCAGCTGGTCAGCGATTTCATCAAAAGTGAAATGCTGATAAAACCGCAGTTCGACCACCAGTTTTTGCTCTGGTGGCAGCGTTTTCAGTTTTTGCTGCACTAAAGTGCGGGTTTGTTGCTCTGACAGCTGCTGTTCGTGACTTTGCTGGTCGTCCGCGACCTGTTCAGGCAAATCGTCGATATCCTGCGTCAGTTTGCGTTTGCGCAGCATGTCCATGGCCCGGTAGTTAGCGATGCCAAACAGCCAGGTTTTGAAGCTGCTGTCGCCGCGAAACTGCGCCAGATTGCGACAAAGCACCAGCAACACATCCTGTAATAAGTCACGCGCATCGTCCGGATTGCCGGTCAGGCGCAGACTGTAATAGTACAAAGCCGACTGGTAACGGCTGACCAGCTGCTGCCAGGCCCGTTCGTCGCCATGAATGGCTTTGTCAATTAAGCTTTCGTCGCTGCGTTTAAACACTGAAAAATCTGCATCTTGCTGTTGTTGTGCCTTGGTCGGCGCGGTGAGAAATTTAGTTTTGCTGTTTCATAAAAAAAAGCAAAAAATTTCAAAAACTCTTCGAATTCTATTTCATTTCAAATGTTTATTTTGTGTTTTGTCACTGTTTTGGTCGGGAAACCGGCTGAATTTGTCAGATGTTGCCAGCCAAATGGCCTGTCTGGCGGCCTCAGCGCTGTGCCCGGGCCGATCCGTCCGGCCGCAACAGCCGTATCGCTTTCATCATTGATTGGCAATCTTGCTTTGGACATGGATTTTTTGACATGAAAAAACACCTGCTTTTTGGCGCACTGTGTTGTCTCAGTGCCTGTAGTCAGTCACCCCAAGACTATCAGCAACTGGAACCAAAGCTGGTGCCTGCTGAATTCTTTCGCGGTCAGTTGCAGGCTTTTGGCGTGATGCACAACTGGCAGGGTAAACAAAACCTGCATTTTCAGGCCCAGCTGTGTGGTCAGTGGCGGGGGCAGCAGGGCGATTTGTATGAAATTTTCCAGTTCAGTGACGGGCGTACCGACAAAAGACATTGGCAGTTGCAGGTCAGTGCGGATGGACAAATCCGCGGCCGGGCGGAAGATGTCAGTGGTGAAGCGACCGGCTGGACGGCGGGTAATACCATGTACTGGCAGTACGTGCTGCAAATTCCGCAGCAGGACGGCAGCCTGGATGTGACGGTGAAAGACTGGTTGTATCTGGTGACGCCTCAGCAACTGCTGAACCGCTCGACGCTGCATAAATTCGGCCTGACGGTTGGCGAGCTGACCTTGTCCATCCAGCAGCAAGATGCCGCCGCTGATTGCAGCGCCTTTATTGCACGCTATCAACAGACGGAAAGGTCACCGGTGACGGACTGAGTTCAGCTGGCATCCGCATCCGGATAAGCGTCGCGGATCGCCAGAAATTCATCGAGGTGGCTGAGCAGAATGTCGGTTAACACCGGATCAAACTGACAGCCTTTTTGTTCGTGCAGATACTGCACGACCTTGGGCATTGGCCAGGCCGGTTTATAACAACGCTCACTGGCAAGTGCATCAAATACATCAGCCAGTGCTGTCACGCGGCCCGCGATATGAATTTGTTCCCCTTTGAGACCACGCGGATAACCCTGGCCGTCCCAGCGTTCATGATGTTCATACGCAATGATGGCGCCATACTGCAGGATTTCATTTTGTGATTTTTGCAAAATCTGATGACCAATTTCTGCATGGGTGCGCATCACGGCCCACTCTTCCGGGTCATGTTTGCCGGGTTTGTTGAGGATATGGTCAGGGATGGCGATTTTGCCGACATCGTGCAACGGTGAGGCCAGCTTGATTTTTTCTGCGTCGTAAGATGGCAGGCCATATTTGGTCGCCAGCAGATAGCTGAAATTGGCCACCCGTTTGACATGGCTGCCTGTTTCTTTGGAACGTTTTTCCACCGCTTCGCCGAGGATGTACGACAGCTCGCGCTGGCTTTCTTTGATAAGCTCCCGCAAGCGCACGTTTTCATAAGCCACGGCAATGTTGCTGGCGAAATAACTCAGCAGGTGGTGGTCGACCGGGTCCAGTTTGCTGTCTTTGCTGACATACAGAAAGTTTTCCAGCCCGCGATTGGTGGTGAAATAGCCGACAAAATAATCTTCGCCATGATAAGAGCGTTTAAGCTGATGCACTTGCGCCAGTTTTTGCTCGACATCGGCCGGCAATTGATAAGCCGGGCCGGTGTCATGTCCGCTGGCGGCGATGATATCGAGCGAAAGCTGGTGTTGCTTCGGGTCGCCGGTGGCGGCACAACAATAAATCTGCGAATGCTCAAGGCCGAGCAGGCTGGCGGCCTGGCCGAGGATGATGGAAGCAAATTCCTGCAGGCTGTCGCATTCAAGAAAGCTGACGGTCGACGCGATGACCCGCTCCAGCCCCTTTTTGTTATTGTCGATAATGCACAGGTCGCGGTAGGAGCGCAGCGCCGAATACAGCAGCGTTTTGAGTTTAATCGCGGTGACTTCGGTTTTGTTTTTGTAGTCGTTGATGTCGTAATCACGAATGACATGTTCTTCCGGGGCTTCGCCGGGCTGGCCGGTGCGCAGGATCAGCCGGATTTGGTGATTTTTCAGCTCGTGCCGGATGGCTTTGACGAGGTCAAGACCGGCATGGTTGGATTCCATCACCACATCGACGATGGCGACCGCGATATTGCGCTGGTTTTTCAGCTGTTCCAGCGCCGCTTTGGCGCTGTAAGCATGCAGCAGTTGCAGCGGGCGGTCTTCAAAGCGGAAACCTTTCAGCACCAGGCTGGTAATTTGGTGGATGCTTTCATCGTCGTCGACTATCTGTACCAGCCATGGGGTGGCATTGTGATCTGAGTTGTCAGCCACCGCCTCCGCTTTGAGGGGTAAGTCCTGATCCGGGCCAAACAGAAAATCGGAATTCGACATAAAGCGGGGCCTGCCTTTGCATATTGAATAATCTCAATGTAGCAGGCCTGTTTGGGAAAATCCTGCCACTGGCCTCTGCTAACGGCTTTCCAACGATTCCAGTTCGATATTAATGGCGTTGCAGGAGATCTGAATTTCGTACAAAGACACCGCCAGGCTCAGCACCAGACTGGCCAGACTGGCGCCAAAAAACCACTGGCCGGCTAAATCCCATTGCATGAACAGGCAAAACATCGACAAAGTGCACAGCAGGAAGCTGATCACGCCCCAGCGCTGCATCGAGCGGATCAACACAATACGCTGACGCAGATTGACGATTTGCCGTTTGGCCAGCTCGCGCACCTGGTCGCCTTCCCGGTGATTGAGCTGACGGATCAGCTGCGCCAGTACGAGAAATCTGTTGGTATATGCCAGTAACAGCAGTGAAATGGCCGGAAATAATAAGGCCGGAGTGGTAATCGTCATCATCATGGGCGCTCCGCAGGCAGCTGAAGTGTTCATAGTGCGAAAACAGCTGCATCACTGCAAGTTTTTGATCATACTGACAACTGTTTCAACCTGATGCAGGCTGTGGTGGCCCGGGTTGACCCCCAGACAATTCCAGGAGTGCCCCCGGATGGCTGTCGACTTGTGGAGCGCAATGCTCACGCTGTTTCTTATCATGGACCCGCTGGGTAATTTACCCATTGTGGTGGCAATCTTAAAAGGACTTAAACCGGAGCGGCGCCTCAAGGTGCTGATCCGTGAGCTGTTATTGTCGCTGGTGATCTTGCTGCTGTTTTTGTACGGCGGTCAGGCCTTCCTGAATTTGCTGGGTGTGAAAGAAGAAGCGGTCAGTATCGCCGGTGGTATTATTCTGTTTTTAATCGCGCTGCGGATGATTTTCCCGCAGGAAGGCGGCGTGGTTGGCCTCAAAGAAGGCGAAGAACCGTTTTTGTTTCCGTTGGCAGTGCCGATGATTGCCGGGCCGTCGATTTTGGCGGCGCTGATCCTGCTGGCCAACCAGCAACCGGGTCAGATGCTGGACTGGACGCTGGCGCTGCTCGGCGCCTGGCTGATCAGTTCCGCTATCCTGCTGGTGGCGCCGACGATGCACCGGCTGCTGGGTGAGCGCGGGCTGACTGCGATGGAGCGGCTGATGGGGATGATTCTGGTGATTATCGCGGTGCAGATGCTGCTCAACGGCATCGGTCATTATTTTCAGTGGAGCTGAGTGATGCAACAGGATCCAGTGGTACAGCAGTGGCTGGAACAGGCAGAACAACAATTCAGAACCCAGTTGCAAGCACTGGCCGGCGCATTAAGTGCGCAGTACCAGCAGCAACTGGCGGCCCGGCAGCTGCAGCTGGCTGAACAAAGCGCGCCGGAGCTGGCGGTATTGCAGACTGATCTGCAACACAAACAGCAACAGCTCAGTCAACTGCAACAACAGCAGGTACAACTCGAAGCTGAACTGACGCAGGTCAGCCGCAGCCTGCGCCATGCCAGCGATGAAAAAGACGAAGCGCTCAGCGCGATGCGCCGGCTGGCTGACCAACTGAAACACAGTCAGGACGAATTTCGCCAGGAAAAACTGCAGGTACTGGCACTTGAACAGAAACTGGCGCAACAACAGCTGCTGCAACAGGAACTGGCAGAGGTTCGCCAGCAATTAAAAGTTGCTGAGCAACAATTGCAGGCAAGCAGTGCGGCACAAGATGCCGGGCAACAACAATTGCAGCAGGACTTACGCGAGGCGCAGGCGATGCTGGCGCCTTTGCAAGCTGAACTGCAGCAGGCGCAACAGGCGCTGGCACAGACTCAGCAGGCTCTGCACGAAGCGCAGCAGACGCAGGCCGGAGAGCAACAGACCCAGGCGCAGTTGCAGGCCGAACTGGTGTCGGCAACCTTGCAACTGAACGCGCTGACTGAGCAAAAAATCGCAGCAGAACAGGCCCTTGCCAGCAACCATCAGCAGGCAGAACAACAGCGTCTGGCGCTAAGCGCAGAGTTGACTGATATGAGGCAGCAGCAACAGGCGCTGTCAGAGAATTATCAGCAGCAATTACAGATGCAGCAGCAGGATTATCAACAGCAGCTTTCCCAGCTCAAAACACAGCTGGACAAAGTGACAGCCGCTGATCTGCAGCTGCAGCAGGAACTGGCGCAAAAACTCAGTGCACTTGAGCAGGCCGAGCAGCAGCAACTGAACCTGCAGGGCAGTCTGCTGGCGGCTCAGACCGCGCTGAGCGAGCTGCGCGACCAGCAGCAAAGCGAGCTTCGTGAAGCGCAACAGGCACTGCAGCAGCAACAAGCCGCCAATGCGCAATTGCAGCTGGAACTGGCGGCAACCCTGCAGGCGGCGCAAACGGTCAGTCAGCAACAGGAAAGTGCATTGGCGGATGTCCGTCAGCAGCTCAGTGAACTGCAGACGGCGCACTCTGAGTTGTCGCAGCTGACTGCGGAGCTTGCGACTTTGCGTACGCAGCAGCAGGAGTGGCAGGCACTGCAACACAAACTGGAAAGCCAGCTGTTTCGTGTCCAAAGCCGCTATGACAGTCTGGAAGAGCGCCAGCAGGGCGAAGCGGATCAATCGCGCGAGACCATCCGGCAGTTGCGCCAGCAACTGGCGGCTGAGCAACAACAGGCGCAGGACCGCATCGCAGAGCTGGAACAGCAGGCTACCGAGTTCCGGCTGAAATTTGACTATGCCCAGAAACAGCTGATGGCCTTATCACGCTGAAACGGGCGCCGCTGCGGGCAAATTCAGTCCCCCGCACGGCGCTGGTCGCCCGCAGGCCCTTTGTGTATCATGGCGGCATTTACCTGAGCGGACCCGAATCTGATGTCAAAAGCCAATAATTTCCAGCGCATGCGTGACCTGAGTTTCTATCAGCAGGCGGCGGTTGCCGCCACTTTGCTGGAGCGGATGATCCCCAATTATCAGCTGTTTGCTGAAGTCAGCGGTTTTGGTGACGCCGCCCCGGTGCGCCATACGCTTGATCTGGTCTGGGAATGGCTGCAGGTGCGCCGGGCAAAAATCAATTTTGAGCGGCTGCAGGAAGAACTGGAATTACTGACACCGGAAATCAGCCATTTTGATATCTTCGGCGTGTACCCGGCGGTGGATGCCATCACGGCGCTCGATACCATGCTCAACGGTATCCGCGAGCAGGACAGCAGTGAATTTATCAATGTTGCGAAGATTTCGCAGGCCACGGTCGCGCGGCTGATTGAACATGAGTCGGCTGATCTTGATATCAGCACCGAAGCCGAGCTGAAAAAAGTGGTGCGCGACCACGAGCTGATGGCGTATGAAATGGATTGTCTGGCGGAGCTGATTGACTGGTGCGCCGACGTGACTTCATTTGAACGTGAACAAATCCAGTACCTCAAAGGCTGGGTGCGCGAGCAGGGCGTTACCAATCTGGGCATGGAACTGACGGCAGAGCAGGGCTGAAGCGGCAAGCGCCGTGTTTAGCCGACCGTTCAGCTGGCTGTGGCGGGTTCGCAGCAGAATAACCGATAGGCCAGCTGACCGGCGACTTTGTCTTTCAGTAGTCGCCAGCTCTCTGGTAACGCGCTGATATCCAACTCTTTTTCGGTTTCCAAATAGATAAGCGCACCGTCAGCCAGCCAGCCGCGCTGCAACAGTTCAGCGCAAGGCAGCGCCAGCCCCTGGCGAAATGGCGGGTCGATAAATACCAAATCAAACTGAGTGCTGACCGGGCCGGCCAGATACTGCAGCGTATTGGTTTTCAGCACCCGCGCTTTGCTGCACTGCAGTTTGGCCAGATTACGTTCCAACTGAGCAGCAGCCTGAGCGTCCATTTCCAGCAATAAAGCGCCGGCGGCATGGCGCGACAGCGCTTCAAAGGCCAGTGCGCCACTGCCACTGAAACAATCCAGCACCTGGCGGCCCTGGGTGTCCTGCATCAGCCAGTTAAACAGCGTTTCTTTGACGCGGTCGGTCGTTGGCCTTAAACCCTGCACATCCAGCACCGGTAACTTGCGCCCACGCCACTGGCCGCTGATGATGCGGACTTCGCCGGGGGCAGTACTGGAAACAGGGCGGGCAGCGGTTGGACGGCGGGCTTTCATCAGGGTTTATGCACTTTCAATAAAGGTGATACTATAAGCGCCGATCTTACCGCAGTTTCAAGCATCTGACAGCGAACCTTATGAATAAACCGAATAAACTGTTTTCCTGGCTGGGTTTTGGCAAAAAAAACAACGCGCCGGCTGCGCCAGCGCCAGAGCAGCAACCCGCCGCGTCCACGCCCACGCCCGAGCCGGTCACCACAGTGGCAACCCCTGCGGTGACGGCTGCAGCTGAAGCGGTCGCCCCTGTCGCCGAAGCGAAGCCCCAAGTTGAAGCGAAGCCTGAACCTGAAGCGAAGCCCGAGCCTGAAGTGCAGACCCAGGCGCTGTCCCAAGTCGAATCTCAATCTCAGCTGGAATCACAGTACCAGGTTGAGCTGCAGCCGCAAGTGGCAGCCGTTTCTGTCGAAACGCTGACTGAGCCAGCAGAGATTGTTGTCGCTGAACCTGCGGCACGCATTGAACCAGAGGCACCTGCTGAGCCGGCCACAGCGGAGCAGGCTGCAGAATCGCCTCAGGTTCAGCCCGAACTGTCGGCGGAGCTACCGGTCACTTCTGCCGGACAGCCAGTGGTTGACGATGGCGCCGACGATAGCGTGGCGGCCGCGCTGGCCCACGCTGACACAGTGCCGATGGCTGCTGTGCTCGCTGAGCCTGCAGCGTCGGCACCACAAACCGTTGCACAACAAATAACACAACCAGTAGCACAACCAGCATCGGTGCCGGCAACCAAACCGGCAGTGCCGGCTGATACGGTGCCGGAGCCGAAAAAACCAGGTTTTTTTGCCCGCTTAAAACAGGGTCTCGCCAAAACCAGCCAGAACTTAGGCGCCGGTCTTGCCAGCCTGTTCCTCGGCAAAAAAATTGATGATGAGCTGTACGAAGAACTGGAAACCCAGTTGCTGCTGGCGGATGTTGGCGTGGAAACCACGCAGAAACTGATTAAACAACTGACCGAACATGCTGATCGCCGCTCGCTGAAAGACGCTGAAGCGCTTTATGAAAAACTGCAGGACGAAATGGCGCAGCTGCTGGCTAAAGTTGAGCAGCCGCTGGTGCCGGAACATGGCAACGGCCCTTATGTGATTTTGATGGTCGGCGTCAACGGCGTCGGCAAAACCACCACTATCGGTAAGCTGGCGCAGCAATTCAAACAGCAAGGTAAGTCGGTGATGCTGGCGGCCGGCGATACGTTCCGTGCTGCGGCGGTTGAGCAGCTGCAAGTGTGGGGCGAGCGTAACCAAATCCCGGTGATTGCCCAGCATACCGGCGCCGACAGTGCTTCGGTGATTTTTGACGCTTATCAGGCGGCCAAAGCCCGCGGTGTTGATATTCTGATCGCCGACACCGCCGGCCGGCTGCAAAACAAAGCGCACCTGATGGAAGAGCTGAAAAAAATTGTCCGCGTGATGAAAAAAATTGACGAGGCCGCGCCGCACGAAGTGATGCTGACGCTGGACGCCGGTACTGGTCAGAATGCGCTCAGTCAGGCAAAGTTGTTCCATGAAGCGGTGCAATTGACCGGTATCACGCTGACCAAGCTGGACGGCACGGCCAAAGGCGGCGTCATTTTTGCCATCGCCGACCAGTTCAGCCTGCCGATCCGTTACATCGGCGTCGGCGAGAGCATTGACGATTTACGCGTGTTCCACAGCAAAGACTTTATTCGGGCGCTGTTTAACAGGGAATTCTGAGCATGCTGCAATTTGAGCAGGTGAGCAAAAGCTATCCGGGCGGCTTTGTCGCGCTGGAAAAGGTCAGTTTTGAACTGCAAAAAGGCGAAATGGCCTTTCTGACCGGCCATTCCGGCGCCGGTAAAAGTACCATTTTGAAGCTCATCAGCCTGATTGAACGGCCATCGGCCGGCCGCGTGGTGATCAATGGCACCGATTTAAGCAGTATCAAATCGCGGCAGATCCCTTATGTGCGGCGCGATATCGGCATGATTTTTCAGGACCACAAGCTGCTGATGAATCATACGGTGTTCGACAATGTGGCGTTGCCGCTGGTGATTGAAGGTTTTACCGGCCGTGACATGGCCAGACGGGTCCACGCTGCGCTTGATCAGGTTGGTCTGCTCGACAAAGCCCGCTGCCTGCCGGCGACTTTGTCCGGTGGTGAAGCCCAACGTGTTGGCATCGCCCGCGCGGTCGTGACTAAACCGCCGCTGCTGCTGGCAGATGAACCGACCGGCAATCTGGACCCGGATCTGTCCAAAGACATTATGCGGGTGTTTGAATCCTTTAATCAGGCCGGCGTGTCTGTATTGGTCGCCAGCCACGACCTGGGGCTGATTGCCAGGATGCGCTATCGCACCATGAGCCTCAAAGGCGGCCGGATGATCAACGATGGCCTGCTGCACAACGAGGTGAGCGCATGAGCCTGTTATTCAGTGGCCGGGTGAGCGGTGCTTCAGACACGACGCCGGGTGTGGTGCAAAAACTGCTGATGTGGCTGGTCAGCCATCTGCGCCAGGCGGTGACCAGCCTGGGTGAGCTGTGGCGCAGCCCGTTGTGGACTTTGGTTACTGTTGCTGTGCTCGGCATCAGTATGACGTTGCCTGCGACTTTACACGTGCTGGTGAAAAACCTGCAGCAGGTCAGCGCCAGCTACGATCAATCCTTTGAAATCAGCCTGTTTCTGAAAAACGACATCAGTGAGACTGAAATTGCCACCCTGATCACTTTGTTGCAGGGTGACAAAGAAGTCGCCAAAGTGCGGCTGATTGATAAAGCGGCCGCGATGGCCGAGTTTCGCGAAGGCTCCGGTTTTGGTGAAGCATTGGCCTTTCTGGAACACAATCCGTTGCCGGATGTGCTGCTGGTCACGCCAGTGCGCAATCAGCCGGCTGCCGCCGAAGCGCTGCAACAAAAACTGCAGCGTGAGCGTTTTGTCGAGTTGGCCAAGCTGGATATCAGCTGGCTGGAGCGGCTGGCGGCCATTATGTCGCTGGTCCAGCAGGTGGTGTATGCCATCGCCACTTTATTGCTTAGCGGCGCTTTGTTGGTGATTGGCAATACCATCCGGCTGCTCATTATGGACAAAAGATCAGAAATAGAAGTGATGAAGCTGGTCGGTGCGACCAACAGTTTTATCCAGCGGCCGTTCCTTTATACCGGCATCTGGCTGGGGGTGTTTGGTGGATTTCTGGCCTTTTTGATCATTGAAGGCCTGCTGTTTTGGCTGCGCGGCGCTATTGGCAATGTGACGCAGCTCTACCAGAGCGGTTTTGTGCTGAACGTGCTGACCCTGCGGGAATTTGGCCTGCTGATGCTGATTGGCATTGTGCTGGGCTGGCTGGGGTCTTATCTGGCGGTACGGGGTCACATTAAAGCAATAGAGCCGGCCTGAGCCGGCTCTGCGCTGCGCGGGTTAACGCGCGCAGCGTTTTAGTGGTTGGTTGCTTCCTGCATCAGGCCATGTGCCCAGCTGACTGCATCCAGATACAGCAGATTTAAATCTTTACTGCTGCCAAACAGCGACTCGCTCAGTTGCTGTTGCTGTTGCCACAAACCATTTTCATACGCCAGCGTCAGTTGCAGATAGTGGCCGAGCCGGCCCTGATGCTGCAGCAGCGCCGCCTTAATCTCAGGCAGTATCGGCAAGTCTTCCAGCAGCTGCGCCAGCGGTTGCTCCAGCAATGCGTCGACCAGCGAAAACAAACCAGTCAGGAAGGCGGCCGGCGGATTCTCAGGGTCCCCCATCAGGCTGGCCAGCTGGTCGCAAAAACGTGCCCGTACAATCGACATATTCAGCAGTTCGTTGGGCCCGTCTTCTTTGAGGTTGGCCAGCGCCAGCAGCGCGATAAATTTTTTCAGCTCCGCTTCGCCCATATAAATCATCGCGTGTTTGAGCGAACCAATCGGCTGTTCGCGGGCAAAACTGGCACTGTTCACGAAGCGCAGCAATTTATAGGACAGGCCCAGGTCGCGTTCCACTATCTGGCTCAGTTTGTCGAACTCGAGCCGTTCTTTGGTCGATTCGGCGATCAGCAGCAGCAAATTCAGTTTGCTGCTGGCAATTTTTTTATGTTTGAGCATTTCCGGCCGGGCAAAGAAATACCCCTGAAACAGCTTAAAGCCCAGCTGCAGCAGTTTTTCGTATTCCTGCTGGGTTTCGACTTTTTCTGCCAGCAACGTGACGCCCTGATGGTGGCGCACCCGCGAGATATATTTGCTGATCTGCAGAATGTTGAACTGGCGCACATCCACTTTGATGTAGCTGACGTAAGGCAGGAAGATGTCCCATTTCGGGTCGAAGTCGTGGTCATCCAGCGCCAGTTTATAACCCATCCGGTGCAGCTCTTTACAGGCAGTCAGCAGTTCCATGCTGATGGGCACAGATTCAAGCACTTCTATCACCATACTGTCCGGGTCGATAGAGGTTGGGAAATGGTGGATCAGCGTATCGGCAGAAAAGTTAATAAAGGCCTGATGACCGCCGGTGATCTTCTCAACACCCATCAGCAGATGGTGTTCGGTGATCAGTTTGGACGTCGCTTCATCGGCGTTGATATTGGGAAAGCTGTTTTGCAGACCATCGCGAAACAACAACTCATAACCAAAGACATTTTGTGTGGTATCAAAAATGGGCTGACGGGCCAGATAACAATACATCTACTACTCCTGAATCAGGGGCCGTCCGGGGCCTTCACCAGTGCGGGAAGTTCAGGTCTGGCGGGGAGTCGGGGACAACACAGCAGCAGAGCCAGCAGCCTGAAAAGCTCTTCTGAGCATATAAGAAAAGCGGGCGTTGTCTTATGAAGTTATATTCTCAAATTTCATTTTTAATAAAATTCGGTTCTTAAAAACGGCGGAACTGGGATTAGCACTCTCAGTTAAAGAGTGCTAACATGAGTCCACTTTGCAAATTCCACAGGAGTTTGGGCATGACAAATGCAAATCAACTGATGACTTTATCCGTCGCTGGCAGCGGCAGCCTCGAGGCTTATACCCACGCCGTCAGCACTATCCCGATGTTATCCGCCGAAGAAGAACGCGCCCTGGCTGAACGCCTGCAACAACATGGAGACCTGGAAGCTGCCCGCCAGCTGATCATGTCCCATCTGCGTTTTGTGGTGCACATTGCCCGCAGTTACTCTGGCTACGGTTTGCCGATTGGCGACTTGGTGCAGGAAGGCAATATCGGCCTGATGAAAGCCGTCAAACGGTTTGACCCTGCAGTCGGTGTCCGGTTGGTGTCTTTTGCAGTGCACTGGATTAAAGCGGAAATTCATGAGTTTGTGCTGAAAAACTGGCGTATTGTAAAAGTCGCTACTACCAAAGCACAGCGTAAGTTGTTCTTTAATCTGCGTAAATCAAAGAAAAATCTTGGCTGGTTCAGTCAGGAAGAAGTGAAAAACGTGGCAGAGTCGCTGGGCGTGCCGGAGTACGAAGTCCGCGAAATGGAAGCGCGTATGAGCAATCATGACGTTGCTTTTGATGCCTCAGACGACGATGACGACAACAACTTCACTGCGCCTGTGTATTTCCTCGACGATAAAAGCTCTGATCTGGCGCACAACTTTGAAGAAGATCAAAGCGAAGGCGCTGCGCTGGAACGCTTGCAGGCGGCCGTACGGACGCTTGATGACCGCAGTCAGGACATCATTCGTGCCCGCTGGCTGGACAATGAAAAGCTGACACTGCAGGAATTGGCTGACCGTTATCAGGTCTCCGCCGAGCGGGTCAGACAGCTGGAAAAGAACGCGATGAAAAAGCTGCATGCAGCGATGACGGTCTGACCGTCTTTTCACTCTCAATGCCGCAAAAAGCCAGACCGATGTCTGGCTTTTTTGTGCGCGCGGCAATATAGCTTCCGCGAACTGACGCCGTGCCTGCTCACAAACCGGCTGCCGCGAAAGCTGCTCTGGCAGCCGCTGTCGCTCCCACTATTAGCCGCAGCAGTTAGCCGCCACAGTTCGCCGCAGCAGTTGTGCAAAGAGCACGCTGAGTGACCTCAGCGCAGTAACAGCAGGCCGGTATGGCTGGCTGGCGTTGCCTCTGTTGGCCCTACCGGGATAAAACGCCGCCAGGCCGGCTCCGGCGGTGCGCTTGGTGGCGGAGTGTCCATGCCGGGCAAATGTGGCAGATAAGGCGGATGCCAGGGCAACAGTTCTGGCAGCACCTGGAGCTCTGGCGGCAGTTCCTGCAGTGTGGCGGGCACTGTGCCGGTCGCCGGCTGCTGCAGCACAGCATCTGTTGTTGCTGCTTCAGCGGCTGGCGCTGTGTCGGCTGATGTCGGTTTCGCCGCGACTGCAATCTCGGAAGAATTGTTCGCTGCGCTGCCAGCGGACTGCTGGCGTGTGGATTGTTGTTTGTTGCTGGTAGCAGACTTGCCGGTCGCGCTTAAGATTGTGCCAGCCTGATGATCCGGTAAATCCAGTAAGGCCGAGGCCGGCACGACTTTGATACCGAGCGCGCTCAGTCTTGGCAGATTTTTCTTCAGATATCGATAGGTTTCCGGATAAGGATGGCCAATTGCGACCGCATGGCCGTGCTGTCTGGCAATCTGGATCAGTAAATTGAACTGACGGTCCAGCGCTTTGTAAGATTTGTCATTGTCCAGAAACACATCCCGACTGCGGCTTCTGACACCATGCGCTTTGGTTTTCTGACTGACGACGCTGTGGCCTGTGGTCTTGCTGTCAATGAAATACAGCTGCCGCTCGGCTGCGACTTCGATCACCCAGTCCATCGGTTCTGGCAGCGCTGTAAACAGGCTGCCCATATGATTATTGATACCGCTCGCCTGCGGCACATTGTCCAGCGCCTGACGCAGTGCCTGCTGCACCTGCTGTTTATTCATAGTGCGGCGTAATGCACCTTTACCCAGCAAATGATTTTGCGCGACGGCTTCCATCGGCATATGCAGCATAATTTCTTTGCCGTGTTGCTGGGCCAGCAGCGCCATTTCATGGCCTTTGGGGGTGAATGGCATCACGGCGACGGTCAGGGCATAAGGCAGCCGGATGATGTCCGGGTCCACTTTCTGATAGCCGATATCGTCAATAATGATGGCAACGGCTGGAGGCAGGGACTGAGCCTGCAGACTGGCGGCGCAAAGGCCAAACAACAGAGCTAAAATACGCAAGTTCACTGTTTCACAAAAAAGGGCACGAGCCGGCCAAAAGGACGGCGGCATTATGCCTGTTGTTACGGATTTCGCAACCAGCGCAGCGGGTCTACTGCTGTGCCTTTTTGCCGGATCTCAAAATAAAGCCCGCTGCGATCGCGGCCGCCGCTCTGGCCGACCAGCGCCAGATGGTCGCCGCTGCGCACGACATCGCCGGGTGATTTCAACAGGCTCTGGTTGTGGCCATACAGGCTCATCAGGCCGTTGCCATGATCGAGCACTATCACCCAGCCATAACCGCGCAGCCAGTCGGCGTAAATCACCTGACCGTCGGCGACTGCCCGCACTGGCTGGCCATTGTCGGCCTGGATCAAAATACCACTGGCAGTGGTCTGGCCGCCTTGCTGAGCACCAAACTTCTGGGCGATTTTGCCCTGCACCGGCCAGGGTAGCTGGCCCTGTTTTTTGCCGGTATAGGCCAGGCGTCGGTTGGCAGCTTCTGCTTTTAACTTGGCGATGGTGCTTTGCAGGCTTTTTTCATTACTTTTCAGATAGGCCAGCTGCTGCTTTTGCGCTTCGAGCAATTCCTGTAAGTTGCGAATCGACTGTTGCTGACTGCTTTTAGCCTGTTGCAAATCCTGTTGCCGGCTTTTCAGCTCATCGAGCCGCAGGCTTTGTTCATGATGGGCCTGTTGCTGGGCAGTGGTCAGCTCACTGAGTTGCTGGTAGGTTTGTTTCAGCGCTTCGAGCTGTCGGATGCGGGCATTATTGAAATACTGATAATAGGTCAGCAGACGTTCCAGTTTTAACGCATCTTGCTGATTTAAAAGAAGTTGCGTGTAGTCGTGGCCACCAACCTGATAGGCGGCTTTGACCTGAGCGGCCAGCAGTTGTTGCTGCTCCAGGCGCTGTGCTTCCAATTGTTGCTGGCGTTGCTGCAACTCCTGCAGTTTGTCGTTCAGCAGTTTTAATTCCTGCTGCTGCACGGCGACGGCCGCAGCAGCTTCTGCCAGTTGCTGGTCGGCTTTTTTCAGCTGTTGTTCGGCTTCGGCCAGTTGCTGCTGTTGAGATTTCCGTTGTTGCTCGGTGCGACTGATATCCTGTTGTACGGATTTGAGTTCCTGCCGGGCTTTAGCCGTGTCAGATTGCTGCGCCAGCGCAGGCTGGCACAGCAAAAGCAGCAGAAACAGCCGGCAGCGGGCAATCACTTGACGTGGAACAGCACTTTGCCGGTCATGTCGGCAGGCACCGGCATGTCCATTAACGTCAGCATTGTCGGTGCAATATCACTGAGCACACCGCCATCCACCACAGTGGCCGGGCGGCCGACATAAATCAGTGGCACCGGATCTGAGGTATGGGCTGTGTGGGCCTGGCCTGAGTCATAGTCGACCATCTGTTCGGCATTGCCATGGTCGGCCGTGATGATACATTCGCCGCCAACTTCGGCCAGCGCTTCGACCACCCGGCCAATGCTGCGGTCCACCGCTTCGACGGCCTGAATAGCCGCCGACAGAATGCCGGTGTGGCCGACCATATCGCCGTTCGGATAGTTGCAGATAATGACGTCAAATTTGCCGCTGTGAATGGCTTCCACCAGTTTGTCGGTCAGCAGTTCTGAGTTCATTTCCGGTTGCTGGTCGTAGGTGGCCACCGCCGGCGATGGGATCAGGATCCGCTCTTCGCCGTCGAACAATTCTTCCCGGCCGCCGCTGAAGAAAAAGGTGACGTGCGCATATTTTTCGGTTTCAGAAATACGCAGCTGGGTTTTCTGATGTTTGGCCAGCCACTCGCCGAGCACATTGTTGAGGCTCTCTGGCGGATAAGCGACTGGCGCCTGGATGTCTGCCGCATATTCAGTCAACTGGACAAATTCACCCAGCTGCACCACGCGCTGGCGGGTGAAATCGGCAAAATTGGCTTCTGTGAAGCAGCGGCTGAACTGACGGGCCCGATCGGCGCGGAAATTCATAAAAATCAGCGCGTCGCCATCTTCAAGCTGCACCGGCTGGCCGGCTGGATTGAGGATCGCAGTGGCTTTGACAAATTCGTCGTTCTCGCCGCGCTCATAAGCTGCTTCCAGTGCGCTGACGGCGTCTGTTGCGGTGTAGGCAGCGCTGCCGTCGGTGACCAGGTGATAAGCCTGCTCGACGCGGTCCCAGCGTTTGTCGCGGTCCATCGCAAAATAACGACCAACGATGCTGGCGATCTGACCTTTGCCCAGTGTTGCGAATGCCTGTTGAATTTTTTCCAGTGACGCCTTGGCGCTGCGTGGCGGCGTGTCGCGGCCATCTAAAAATGCATGCAGATAAATGCGCTCGGCGCCCTGACGTGCGGCCAGCTCAATCATCGCCAGTAAATGGTCTTCATGACTGTGGACGCCACCGGGTGATAACAATCCCATCAGGTGGACGGCCTTGCCGGCCTGCACAGCTTTTTGCACAGCACCGGCCAATACCGGATTGGTATAAAAGTCGCCGTCCTGAATTGCTTTGGTGATACGGGTGAAATCCTGATAGACAATCCGGCCTGAGCCCAGATTGACGTGACCGACTTCGGAGTTGCCCATCTGGCCATCAGGCAGACCGACATCCATGCCAGAACCAGAAATCAGACTGTGCGGATAATCACGCCACAGGCGGTCCATCACCGGCGTATTCGCCTGAACAATTGCATTGTCCTTTGGATCTTCCCGATAGCCCCAGCCATCGAGAATGATCAACACCAGAGGTTTACCAGGCTTTGTCATACACACTCCGCTTTCTTGTTGCTTGATCAACATTTTTCATCGTCAGATATCGCTTTTATCTTACCCAAATTCAAGGGTGACTCCAATCACTGCCGGATGAATTCTGTGCGATCGGTGGCAATCATCGGCTGACACTATGCCTGGCGGGTTGGCACAGGGCTGTATTTGGCAGGCAAACCCGCTATACTCGCCCGCCTTACCCTCGCAAACAGAGTGAAATGTGATGCAACAATACATCGAATTTGCCGGGAATCACCCGATCTTATCGGTGGTCTGGCTGGGTCTGCTGCTGGCTATTCTCGTCAGCTATGTGCAGGCACTGTTCTCCAAACTGAAATTCGTCAGTCCGACCGAAGCCACTTTGCTGGTCAATCGTGAAGACGCACTGGTGCTGGATATCCGCAGCAATGACGATTTCAAGCGCGGCCATATCACCGGCGCCCGCAATATCCCGCAGGCTCAGCTCAGCGGTCAGCTTGGCAAGCTTGAAAACAGCAAAGATACCCCCATTATCGTGGTGTGTCAGGCGGGCATGTCCGCTCAGGGCGCTGCCAAACAGTTACTGACGGCTGGTTTCAGCCGGGTTTCTGTGCTGAGCGGCGGCATGAATAAATGGTCAGAAGCCAGCCTGCCTGTAGTAAAAAAATAACCGGAGAGCTCTGATGACAACTGCCAGCGTGACTATTTACACCAAAGTTTATTGCCCGTATTGTGTCCGCGCTAAGGCATTATTGGATCAGAAAGGCGTCAGCTTTAACGAGATTAAAATTGACGAACAACCTGAGCTGCGGCCGGAAATGATTGAACGCGCTGGCGGCCGCAGCACGGTGCCGCAAATATTCATTAATAATCAACATGTTGGTGGCTGTGATGACCTCTATGCGTTAGATGCGCAGGGAAAGTTAGACACTCTGCTGCAACTTCAATAAGAATTTCGGGTTAGGAACTATAATGGCCGACGAACAACTGAATCAGGCTGCTGACGAGCAGCAAATCCCATTCGCTATTCAGCGCATTTATATCAAAGACATCTCTTTTGAATCGCCAAATGCGCCGGCAATTTTCCGCAAGGAATGGCAACCAGAAGTCAAACTTGACCTGGATACCCGTAGTGAAAAACTGGACGACAGCACTTTTGAAGTGGTGTTGTCACTGACCGTGACCACGACAGTGGGCGACGAAACCGCCTTCCTGTGTGAAGTTCAGCAAGCGGGTATTTTTGCAGTCCCAACACTGCCGGATGTTCAGATGGCACATATGCTGGCGTCGTTCTGCCCGAATATTCTGTTCCCATATGCCCGTGAAACGGTATCAAGCCTGGTCAACCGCGGTACTTTCCCGCAACTGAACCTGTCGCCGGTGAACTTTGACGCACTGTTTGCACAATATGTCCAACAGCGTCAGGCACAAGCGGAAGCAGAAGCCGCTCAGACGCAGCTGCCTAACTGATTTATGACGATGCAAGCGGCAATTACGGTGCTGGGCGCCGGCTCTTACGGCACAGCACTGGCAATTTGTCTGGCCCGCAATGGCCATAAAACCCTGTTGTGGGGACGAAATGCCGACGATATTGCTGCGATGGCAGCTCAGCGGGTTAACCAGCATTATCTGCCAGACATTCGTCTGCCCGATTCGCTGGACGTAACGGCAGATTTGGCTGGTGCCGTTGGCGCCAGTCAAAATATTCTGCTGGTCGTCCCAAGCCATGCGTTTGCTGACACTTTGCATCTGATTAAGCCTTTTTTATTGCCGCACGCCCGTGTGGCCTGGGCCACCAAAGGCCTGGAGCCTGAAACGGGCCGGTTGTTGCAGGATGTCGCCCGCGACATTCTTGGTGACGACGTCTCACTGGCGGTGTTGTCGGGCCCCACTTTTGCCAAAGAATTGGCGCAGGGGCTGCCGACCGCTATTTCGCTGTCATCGACTGACCCTGAATTTATTACTGTGCTGTCTGATCTGCTGCATTGCGGTCGCACGTTCCGTGTCTATACCAATCCTGATTTTATTGGGGTCCAGCTGGGTGGTGCGGTGAAAAACGTCATCGCGATTGGTGCCGGCATGGCGGATGGCATAGGTTTTGGCGCCAATGCCCGTACCGCACTGATCACCCGTGGCCTGACCGAGATGTGCCGGCTGGGGTGTGCGCTTGGTGCAAAAAAAGAAACGTTCATGGGGATGGCAGGGCTGGGTGATTTGGTGCTGACCTGCACCGATAACCAGTCGCGCAACCGTCGTTTCGGCTTGTTACTGGGCGAAGGGGTTGCTGTCGAGCAAGCGATAGCGCAGATTGGTCAGGTGGTTGAAGGTTACCGAAACGCCCGTGAGGTTTATAACCTGGCGAGCCGGGTCGGTGTGGAAATGCCGATCACGGAACAGATTTACCAGGTGCTTTATCAGGGCAAAGATGCCAAAGCTGCCGCGCTGGATTTATTGGGCCGCGAACGGCGCGACGAATAAACCTCTCAGCTGGCTTCACTCCATTTCAGCGTCATGGCCGGGAACGCCGGCTCCGTCGGTCTGATTTGCTGCATATCAGCAACAAAACCGCCACGGCCGAACTGAACGCCCATCACATGCAGCAGGTAAGCCTGCATTTCATCTTCGATGCCGGCTGCGCTTAACATCAGTTGCTGATTGTTCAGTAACCGGATCAGGCTGGCGCAGACGCTGCGTTCAGTATCTGACGCTTCCAGATTTGCGACCAGACCAGGCGACAGCTCCGCGGCGGCCCAGAAGGGTTGGCGCAGCAGCTGCAGCGGACATACACCGTCACCCACCCCGATGAGCTGCAGCCGAAAACCGGCCTGTTGCAGCAATGTCGCCTGACTGCAAAAAGCATCCGGGTCCTGTAACCAGCCATCTTCGCGGCAGCCCAGCAGCAGTTGCTCCGGGTAAAGGCCGTGATCGGCCAGCATCGTTTGCAAAAAGGTCAGCAGGCCACTATGACGGAAGTTTTCGGCCGACAACTCAAAACGGACCACAGGCAGGCTGCCGAGCAAAGCCCAGGCCGCCATTTGCTGACATAACTGACCGAAAGCCCAGCGCTCTAAAGCCAGCAGTTGACCATTTTGGCGGGCCAGCGGTTTCAGTTCGCTGAAGTGCATCAGACCACGCGACGGTGAATGCCACCGAAGTTCTACCGCCAGTTGTTGCTGTTGGCCGCTGGCGAGTTCAACACAGGGCTGGGACCACAACTCACACTGATACTGTCGCAGCGCCTGCTCCAGTTCAGACTGCAGTTGTAAATCAGAGCTGTATTGCTGGCCTTGTGGTTGCCATAAGTGCAAGGTGTCGCCCCGTTGGGCAGCCAGCAGCAACGCCTGGCTGGCATGCGCCTGCAGGGCTTCCGCGCTGGGGCCGGCCTGCGGCCACAAAGCAAGGCCCGCATGGCAGTGCAGGCGAACCTCTGCTTCGCCGATTTCAAAAGGACCATGACTGCTGCTGAGCAGGTCGCGGGCCAGTTGACAGGCAAGCTGGGCCGAATGCGCGCTGCTGCCAGGCTGGCTGAACAAAATAGCCAGCCGGTCCGGGCTGATTCTGGCTACAAGTGCCTGCGCTGGCAGTGCTGCGGCCAGTGACTGCATCCATTGTGTGAACAACCGGGCGCCAGACTGTTCGCCAAAGTGCTGACGTAAACGGCACAAGTCCGGACTTTCCAACAGCAGAAGCGCCATACTGTGCAGGCTGTGCTGATGCAGAGCGATTTGTTGATGCAGCCAGAATTGTAATGCGGCCTCATTTGGCAGGCTGCTGTCCGGGTCGGTCAGTGCGGGCGGGTTTTGCGAAGGAGACGTGGGCAGCGGCTGCCATTGCCATAACAGGAACCCCTGTGGCAGCGGGCTGATTTGCAGCTGATAACAGTGCCGGCTGAGCTGGCCATACCAGATCTCGCCCTGCCAGCGCCCACTTAAACTGACCAGTTGTAGCAGATCTGTCAGACAATTCTCGTCACTGTGCTCGGTAAAATGCAGCGCGATGGCATGTTGAGGCGTTTGCAGCAACTGACGGGCCTGGGTATTGCCCCAGTACCAGCGGCCTTCGGTGTCGGTCAGGCAGGCAGCGAAAGGTTGCTGCTGCAGGCAGGCCCGCAGGCTTTGACTGTGCTGAGGTTGCTGCGCAAGGTGCCAGAACACCCAGAAGCCGGCGGGTAATGCCAACAGCATCAGGAGCAGCATAATCAACATCCCTGTACCCACTTGTTCTTACCTCCCGCTTGATGATTGGTCGCGAAGACAGCGCTGTTTCGCCGGACGCTCTGTTTCAACTATCGGTCTGTTCAACTATAGGGCTTGGCTAAAAAATCGCCACATGAGACTTGCCTCCGCTTGCGGTATACTGCGGTTTTTTCAAAGCGGAGTTGCTGTGTTCCATATCGCGCTGTTTGAACCCAAAATCGCACCAAATTGTGGCAATATTATCCGGCTGGCCGCCAATACCGGCTGCCAGCTCCATCTGATTGAACCGCTGGGGTTTGATTTTGAAGAGAAAAAGTTAAGACGAGCGGGTCTCGACTATCATGATTTAACCAATGTCAGCCGACACGCCAGTTACGCGGCGATGCTCGAAGCTGTCCGGCCGGGCCGGGTGCTGGCACTGACCACCAAAGGTAGTCGCCCGCATACCGAGCTCAGCTATCAAGCGGGTGACTTGCTGTTGTTTGGATCAGAAACCAGCGGTTTGCCTCATGAGATCCGTAACAATATTCCGGTTGAACTGCGGCTGCGTATCCCGATGATGCCCGCAGCCCGCAGCCTTAATCTGGCCAATTCAGTGGCGATTGTCTGTTATGAAGCCTGGCGGCAACAGCAGTTTGCCGGCGCCTTGTAACTAATTTGTTGGCAGGGAGTGCAGATGAGCAATTCTGACTACAGTAAGTGGGTGCGTCGTTCCAGCGTGGTCACCATTATGGTCGCACTGACCATTGTGGGTATTAAGCTGTATGCCGCTATCGAAACCAATGCCGCGTCCATGCTGGCGACCCTGATGGATGCGTTGCTGGATGTGGTGGTCTCAGTGCTGAATTTTCTGGCTCTGCGCTATGCGCTGAAACCGGCTGATGACGAGCACCGCTTTGGTCATGGCAAAGCAGAAGCGCTGATGGCGCTGTTTCAGGCGGCGTTTCTGGCCGGGGCTGCGTTGCTACTGCTGTATCAGGGCGTGGCGCGGTTTTATGTGCCAGCGCCGGTGGGGGCCATCAGTACCGGGATCTGGGCGATGCTGGTGTGCAGTGGCCTGACACTGAGTCTGGTGTTGTTTCAGCGCTGGGTGATCGCCAGAACAGGCTCTTTAGCCGTCACAGCCGATCAGGCGCATTATCGCAGCGATTTGCTGATGAATGCCGCCGTCTTGCTGGCGCTCTGGCTGGTACAGAATACCTTGCTGTGGGCCGACGCCCTGATTTCCTGCCTGATTGCACTGTATCTGTTGTTTAATGGCGCGCAGTTGTTTCGCCAGAGTCTGGTGCATTTGCTGGACGAAGAGTTACCGGCAGCAGAGCGGCAGCAATTGCTGGATTATCTGGCCAGTCTGCCGTCAGTGCAGGGCGTGCGGCAGTTGCGCAGCCGTAGAGCCGGCCCGAAAGTGTTTATCCAGTTGCGGTTGTTACTGCCGGCCGGGCTCAGTCTGGCTGCGGCGCATCAGATCACCGATGACGCAGAGCGCGGGCTGGCAGCGTTGTTTGCCGATGCGGAAGTGATCATCCATGCGGATCCGGCCGATGAACCGCACTCACAACAGGACGTCGACTCCCACTAAATGCAAGCGACCGCCTGTGTGGCGGTCTTGCGGTGAAGCTTGCGGTTAAGGGCTGGCGATGCGTGGCTCG
>CBINNO010000032.1:0-25720 GCA_966252055.1 uncultured Rheinheimera sp.
TCAATCAGGTCATCGACATCCATCCGCTCGACGAGTGCGGTAAGCTCTGCATCCGGTAACTGGCGAAAGATATTCTCTCGCGCATCTTCGCGCATATAACCCAGCGCGCTGATTTGTTCATCCGGCAGCAGCCCGAGCCAGGTGGCCAGCCGCTGTTCCAGTGGCATCGCTTCGAGCGCCACGGCGATTTCTTCCGGTTCCAGCTGACTGAGTTTTTCACCGAGCACCGGCGCTTCCTGCTCGTCAAAGCTGTCGCGGACAATCTCTTCAATATCCAGCAGTTGATTGTCAGCCATCGCAGCGCCTGCCTGATTAAAGGACTTAAGTTAAAGGACTTAAGTTAAAGGGCTTAAAAAAGTGCTGCGGATAATACCGCAGCCCACCGTCATTTTGACAGACTGAATTTCAGAATTTATAGCCAATTCAAAGCTGTTTTGCGAAAAAGCAGCTTACCACCAACGTTTGATCTTAAAGCCCAGCAGCATACCGCCGGCGATACCCGCCATCAGACCCAGCACCCAGAAATAGCCGGTTTTGATCTGCAGCTCCGGCATATAGTCAAAATTCATCCCATAAACGCCGACGATAAAGGTCAGCGGGATAAACACGGTGGACACCATGGTCAGCAGTTTCATCCGTTCGTTGATTTGATGGGAGGACGTTGACATGTAGCTGCTGACCAAATCGCCCAACTGGTCATAATACATCTGTGTCATCGAATGCAGACGCTCAAATTTTTCATAAAAATCACGCAGTTCCACAGTTTCAAACTGCGACATGATGCCGCTGGCACCGTCGTCCGGCGTCAGCAAATCGGCAAACATGTCTTTTTGATAAGCGAGGTTGCGGTCGAGCTTACGAAACACTGAGCGAAAACGCATGATGCGCGACATTTTGTGGTCGTCGCCATGGGTCAGCATGCCATCTTCAAAATCGCCCAGCTCGTCTTCAAAGTTAATCAGTTTTTGCAAATAGCTGGCCGACACTGCATGGATATAGTGTTTCACCCAGTCTTTGATGGGGGAGACTGGCTGACTGACATCAAAACGCGGCAGTTCGTAGTGGCTGGCGTCAGCCGGCATCTGGCATTTATAAAGCAGCACCTGATTGGAGAACAGCAGGCTGAGCTGGGCATGGCCGGGATAATCGTGAAAACCAAGGCCGGCAAAAGCGCGCAGGATCAGCAAAGTGAAGCCGTCAAAGGCTTCCAGTTTGGGCGGATGGCGCTCACGCAGATAATCCTCGGCAATCACCGGGTGGATGGCAAACAGGTTGAGCACTTGCAGCTGTTCGGCCGGATTGGCGGCGGACAGGTCAATCCAGACTTTCTGATCGCCATGCAGCGGCAGTGTCAGCAGTTCAAGGCCGCCGGTTTGCCAGCCAGCCAGTTCCGGGTTGTATAAATGCAGTGTCAACATAGCGATCCTTTGTGGTTGATGACCTGAAACAGGTGAGGTCTGAAGGCCAGTCAGGCGGGTTCAGCATAATGATTTGCAGAGCGTCGGACAACCGCCGCACGGTCTGCGGGAGGGCAGAAAAAAAAGACCACCGCCGCGGGTGGTCTTCGTTATTGGGCGGCTAAGCGGCTCAGGCGCTTTGTTTGTCTTTGATATAAGCGTCGACCAACGACTCGAGCACATCCAGCGGCACCGCGCCGTTTTTCAGCACCACATCGTGGAATTCGCGGATATCAAATTTGTCGCCCAGTGCGGTTTTGGCCTTGTCGCGCAGTTGCACCAGTTTGATCATGCCGATTTTATAGGCGGTGGCCTGCGATGGCATCACGATGTAACGCTCGATGGCATTGACCGCTTCGGTCGGCGCATTCGGCGTGTTGTCGGTCAGGTAGCTAATCGCCTGTTCGCGCGTCCATTTTTTGGCGTGAATACCGGTGTCGACCACCAGCCGGCAGGCGCGCCACAACTCCATCGCCAGTCGGCCAAAATCGGAGTACGGGTCCTGATACAAGCCAATTTCTTTAGGCAACAGCTCGGTGTACAAACCCCAGCCCTCGACATAGGCGGTGTAACGGCCAAATTTGCGGAATTTCGGAATATTCTCCAGCTCCTGCGCAATAGCGATTTGCATATGGTGACCCGGAATACCTTCATGGTAAGCCAGCGCCTCCATCTGGTACTTCGGCATGTCTTTCATGTTGTAAAGGTTGGCGTAGTAGGTGCCTGGCCTTTTGCCATCCATCGACGGCTGCTGATAAAACGCTTTGCCGGCTGAGCGCTCCCGGAATGGTTCAACCGCTTTGACGATGAGGTCGGCTTTCGGTTTGACCAGAAACAGCGAGTCGAGCTGCGATTTCATATGGTCGATGAGCCGGGTGGCTTCGGCCAGATAAGCGGCTTTCCCTTCGGCGGTATCCGGATAATAGAATTGCGGATCGTCGCGCATAAAGGCGAAGAATGCCGGCAAATCGCCTTTAAAACCAACTTTTTGCATGATGGCTTTCATTTCGCCATGAATGCGGGCGACTTCAGCCAGCCCGAGCTGGTGGATCTCTTCGGCGGACATTTTGGTGGTGGTGGTGCGCTCCAGCGCCATGTTGTAAAACTCGGCACCGTCTTTGAAGCGCCAGACGCCATCATCGGTGCCGGCTTTGGTTTCAAGCGTGGTCAGGTATGCAATCAAGCCTTCGTAGGCCGGTTTGACGCTGCTGGTCAGCGCCACTTCGGCTTCTTTGATCAGCAATTGTTTGCTGGCGTCATCAAGGGCTAATTTGCTGACTTTGGTTTTAAAGTCTGCCAACAAGGTGCTGTCGGGGCCTTCGGTAAAAGGTGCGCCTTTGATGATGTTCTGACTGGCGCCAATCACCCGTGGAAACACAAATTTCGGCGGGATAATGCCAAGTTCAGCGCGTTTGTCCAGTTGCTGTTGTAACTGGCTGAACAATTGAGGAATGCCATTCAGGCGACTGATATAGGCCTTGGCATCGCTTTCGCTTTCAATCAGATGCTGGTTAATCAGCAGCGATGGCACGCCAGTGTGCATACCAAACATCGGATTGACCGGATAGTTGTAATAACGCCATTTGTCGTTGGCAAGGTCTTGTTCCAGTTGCTGCTTAAACAGCTGATAGCTGAGCGCAGTCTGGGTATCAAGTTTGCTGACATCGAAGCTGGCCAGAGTTTCCAGTGCCTGGCGGGTCAGTGCCAGCTCTTTCTCGTTCTGTTCATCGGTGAGCTGATCCCACTTGTCATAATCCTGTTTGATGCCAAGGTGAGTCAGGGCCATCGGGCTTAACCGCGCCGAATCCATAAAAAACTGATCAAAAAATGCATTGGCTTTGTCGGATTCTGACTGGGTTGTGTTGCTTTCTTGCGCCGCACTGGCGACAGCTGCAGTGCTGGCGGCGGGTTCGGTCGGTGCCTTGCCGCAGGCGGCCAGCAGGGCCAGCGATACCGCCAGCGTGATTGATTTAACCGGAAAATGCATGAGGATCCCTTGTAAAGTTGGTACAAACTGGCCGGACAGTGCGCCATTTGCGGCGCCAGTCCTGTTATAAAAAGAGTTGCAACAGCTCGTTCAGATAACGCACGCCATGCGCCGTGATCTGCCAGCTGTCTGCGGTCTGGTTAACTAATCTCAATTGTTGAGCGCGTGCAAGCGCAGGCTCGACCGTTGCGACGGCAAGCCCGGTATACGCGGTAAAGTCGCGGACAGGGCAGGGTTCCAGCAAGCGGAATCTGTTCATAAAAAACTCAAAAGGCAAATCTTCCGGTGCCACCAGCTGTTGTTGGTCCAGATAACCGCGGGTTAAGTCCATGTAACCTTTCGGATGCTTGATTTTGACGGTGCGCAGGATGTCGCCATGGCCGGGCCTGGTGATTTTGCCGTGGGCGCCACAGCCGATCCCCAGATAATCGCCAAAGCGCCAGTAGTTCAGATTATGCCGGCACTGAAAGCCGGCTTTGCTGTATGCCGAGGTTTCATATTGCTGGTAGCCGGCGGCGCAAAGCAGCTGATGGCCTTGTTCCTGAATGTCCCACAACGCGTCGTCCTGCGGCAGCTCTGGCGGCCGGCTGGCAAAGGCGGTGTTCGGCTCTATGGTCAGCTGATACCAGGACAGATGGGGCGGCTGCAGCGCGATTGCTTCCTGCAGGTCGGCCAGGGCGCCGGCGACGTCCTGCTGCGGCAGCCCGTGCATCAGGTCGAGGTTAAAGCTGTGAAGCCCCTGGTCCAGCAAGAGCGTGGCAAGCTCAGCCGCGCGCCTTGCCTGCGCCGGGTTATGAATGCGGCCAAGCGCCTGCAGCTGCGCAGTCTGAAAGCTCTGCACACCGATAGAAAACCGGTTGACACCCGCTTGCACATACCCGGCAAAACGGGCCGCTTCAACGGTGCCGGGATTGGCTTCCATGGTGATTTCAATATCATCGGCAAAGGCCAGCTGCTGCCTGACACCTTGTAAAATCGCGGCGATGCCTTCGCTGCTGAAGGTGCTGGGCGTACCGCCGCCGATAAAAATACTGTGCAGGGGGCGGCCTTGCACCAGTGGCAGGTCCTGCTGTAAGTCGGCCAGCAGATGGGCGATATACTCCTGTTCCGGAATGCCCTGACGTACCGCGTGCGAGTTGAAATCACAGTAAGGGCATTTTTGTACACACCAGGGAATGTGGATGTACAGCGACAGCGGCGGCAGGCTTAACAAGAGTCCGCCTGCTGTTGTAACTGGCTGACTAAGGCCCGCAGCGCCTGGCCGCGGTGGCTTTGGGCGGCTTTTTCAGCTTTGCTGAGTTCGGCGGCGGTTTTGCCAAGCGCCGGCAGATAAAACACCGGATCATAACCAAAGCCGCCCTGACCGGCAGGTGCGCTGCTGATGTGGCCGGCCCAGCGGCCTTGGGCGATGACAGGTACCGGATCATCGGCGTGCTGTACCAGCGCCAGCACACAATAAAAGGCCGCCTGGCGGTTGGTTTCGTCTTTGAGTTTGTCCAACAGCACCGCGATGTTGGCCTGATCTTTCCCGCAGCTGGCAATCTGTGCCGGACTCATGCCTTGCAGACCGGCATAGCGGGCCGAATAAATACCAGGCGCTCCGCCCAATGCTTCGACCGCCAGTCCTGAGTCATCGGCAATCGCCGGCAGGCCGGTCAACCGGGCGGCATGACGGGCTTTTAACAGCGCATTTTCGACAAAGCTGAGGCCGGTTTCATCCGCATCCGGCACACCAAACTGGCTTTGTGGTAATACCTCAAAGCCAAAGTCCGCAAGCAGCGCTGAGAGTTCAGCGACTTTGCCGGCATTGCTGCTGGCCAGTACCAATTGTTGCATGTTCAACACCTTATTCCGGGTAAACGTCCTGGCTGAATTCGAGCTTTTGCAGCTGATTGCCCTGACGAATTTCGATACTGAGCGTCATTTTTTGTTCTGAGCGGGCCTCAACACCGGCTAAATAATACAGTGCCTGGCCTTCACGCACCGGCCGAAAGGTCAGTGCCTGACGCTGGCCGGCGAGGTTGATGGCGCTGCCGCTCAGCTCGACCTGCTGAGCCTGCTGGCTGGCGGTATCCAGCACTGAGATGTTCAGCAACTGATAGTTGCGTGAACGGCTTAACTGATATTGCTGCGCCACTTTGGCGTCCAGCATCGTCGTTGGCATCAGCATGTAATGCACATCCCATTGACCGAGCTGCTGTTTTTGTTCGGCAGCTGCGCTGAAAGACAGGCAAAAGCCGACCCAGAGGGCGGCCACTGAAGTTGATAGTCGTTTCATGATGATTGCTCCGCAACATGTTGTTTGCCAAGGATTGATTTGTACAAGGCTAAGCCCAAACGCACAGGTTCAGGCTAAAGCGCTGTTTGAGCGCGGGTTCCAGCACGGCTTACGCACAGTGTCCGTCACGGCAGTCAGCCGGGCAGATAAGCCCAAGTAAGCCCAAGCGCCTGTAAGTCGGCCGGCAGCTGACGTGGCTGACAAATCCGCAGCGTTTTGTGGCGGCTCAGCTCGCCTTTTTCCAACAGGACCTGCTGCTTGCTGACGGCAAACTGCCCGGCCAGCAGGCTTTGCAGGAATGCATTGGCTTTGCCGTCGACTGGTGGCGCGGTGATCGCCAGTTTCAGCGCGTCGCCATGCAGACCGGCCCACTGATTGCGCCGGGCGCCGGGCTGCACATACAGCTGCAGCAGCAGATCTTCGTCCTGCCAGCGCCAGGCTGCGCTTGCTAAAGCCGCACTCACAACAGACCAGCCACCACATTTTGCAGCAGGATTTGCAGAAACTGCAGGGCAACCAGCACGACCAGAACGGACAGATCCAGCCCGCCGATGGGTGGGATCACCCGGCGTACTGGCGCCAGCAAGGGTTCTGTCAGCTGTAACAACACCATTTCCATCGGATTACGGCCTTGTGAGAACCAGCTCAGGATGGCGCGGATGATCAGCACCCAGAACACCAGGCTGAATGCTTCGCGCACTGTCGTGATTACAGCGCCGACCAGCGTGCCGATCAGGTCGAGTTGTCCAATCAGCATCAACTGGATCAACAGAATTTTTAACGCGCCAACCAGCAGCGCCAGTACCACAGCGCCGGTGTCGAGTTTGCCGATACTGGGCAGCAGTCGGCGCAGCGGGATCAGCAGCGGATTGGTGGCTTTGACCACAAACTGGCTCAGTGGATTATAAAAATCAGCACGGCTGAGCTGCAGCCAAATCCGCAGCAGTACCACCATCAGATACAGGTTAAACAGGGTGTCGAACAAAAAGTAAAAGGCGTTGTTCATAACAGAAGGGTCCTTACAGAGTTTTTGCCATTTCTTCGGCGCGTCCAATGGCCGCCTGCATCGCAGTGGCTACCATTTGCCTGCATACTTTCAATAGCCGCATGGGTGGTGCCGCCTTTGCTGGTCACCTGCGCCCTTAAATCGGCAAAAGAGAGATCTGATTGGGCGGCCATGGTGGCGGCGCCCAGCGCGGTCTGAGCAACCATGCTGCGTGCTTCTTCAGCGCTAAAGCCCAGCTGCTGGGCTTTTTCTGCCATGGCTTGCATAAAGTAAAAGAAGTAAGCCGGCGCGCTGCCGGTGACCGCAATGATGTCGTTAATCTGGCTTTCCTGTTCCAGCCAGACAGTGCGGCCAGTGGTGGCGAACAGGCTGTCGGCAAAGGCTTTTTCGTAGTTGGAGCAGCGGCTGGCAAAAATGCCGGTCACACCCAGGCCAACCAAAGCCGGTGTATTGGGCATGGCACGCATCAGCCGCACGGGCCCCAGCCACTCTTCGTAGCGGCTGACCGGCAGGCCGGCAGCGACCGTCACAAACAGCTTTTCGACGATTTCCGGCGCGCCTTCAATCAGGGCCTGACAAACGCCGGCCATCAGCTGAGGTTTTACCGACAACACGATGACATCGGCTTTTTGGACAGCGAGCAGGTTATCAGTGGTGGTTTCGATGCCAAAATCGGCGGCTAAGGCGTCCAGCTTGCCCCGGCTTGGGTTGGCCGCAATGATATTGGCCGCCGGATAGCCGGTTTTCACCATGCCACCAATGATACAACGCGCCATATTGCCGGCGCCGATAAAGGCTACAGTATTGTCATTCATGCAGAGTCAGTTCCGTGCGCCAAACAGGGCAGTGCCCAATCTTATCATAGTTGCCCCAAAAAGAACGGCCTGTTGCCAGTCGTCAGACATCCCCATAGACAACTGATTTGCCTGTGGAAATTCTGTACAAAGCTGGTGTGACAGCTGCTGCATCGCGGCAAAAGCAGCGCTGTTATCGCCATCGACTGCCGGCGCCGGAATCGCCATCAGACCACAGAGTTGCAGGTTCGGCAGTGCCGCGACCTGACGCGCCAGCTGCGGTAATTCAGCGGGTGTGACACCGGCTTTACTGGCTTCGCCACTGATATTGACCTGCAGCAGTATTTTAAGGGGGGACAGATCCGCGGGACGCTGTGCCGACAAGCGCTCGGCGATTTTCAGCCGGTCAACCGAGTGCACCACGGCGGCAAAGCGGGCAATGTCGCGGGTTTTATTGGACTGAATGGGACCGATGAAATGCCATTCGATGTCCGCCAGCCCACTCAGCTGCTGGGCTTTTTCCACCAGCTCCTGCACGTAGTTTTCGCCAAAAGCGCGTTGGCCGGCCTGATAAGCCTGTTCAATCTCCGTTGCCGGCCGGGTTTTACTGACGGCGACCAGTTGCACGCCTGTTGAAGGTGCGCTGGCGGGGCGCTGAATTTCTGCAAGGGCCCTGTAGGCTGACTGAATGCGTTCTGCTATGGTGTTATGCATCAAAAACTGATTTGCCTCTTCACTGACACAGGAGTATGTCGTCATGGATATTACTGAATTACTGGCGTTCAGCGTCCAACATAAAGCGTCGGATCTGCATTTATCGGCCGGGGTGCCGCCACTTATCCGCGTCGATGGTGACGTGCGCCGGCTCAACATTCCGCCGCTGACACACAAAGACGTGCACGCGCTGGTATACGACATTATGACGGATAAGCAGCGCAAAGAATACGAAGAACGCCTCGAGTCAGATTTTTCCTTTGAAGTGCCGGGGCTGGCACGCTTCCGGGTCAACGCCTTTGTGCAAAACCGCGGCGCGGCGGCGGTGTTCCGTACTATCCCCAGCGAAGTGCTGAGCCTGGAAGATTTAGGCGCGCCGGATGTGTTCAGAACTATCGCGGAAAACCCGCGCGGACTGGTGCTGGTGACCGGCCCGACCGGTTCCGGTAAATCCACCACGCTGGCAGCGATGGTCGATTACATCAATACCAGCCGGCATGACCACATTCTGACCATCGAAGACCCTATCGAATTTGTCCACCACAACAAGCTCAGTCTGGTGAACCAGCGTGAAGTCCACCGTGACACTTTAAGTTTTGCCAACGCACTGCGCTCGGCGCTGCGGGAGGATCCGGATGTCATGCTGGTCGGTGAGCTGCGTGACCTGGAAACCATTCGCCTGGCGATGACTGCGGCCGAAACCGGCCACCTGGTGTTTGGCACACTGCACACCACTTCAGCGCCAAAAACCATCGACCGGATCATCGACGTGTTCCCCGGCGAAGAAAAAGCCATGGTGCGTTCGATGTTGTCCGAATCGCTGCGGGCGGTGATTTCGCAGACGCTGCTGAAAAAAATCGGCGGCGGTCGGGTTGCCGCACACGAAATCATGATTGGGGTGCCGGCTATCCGTAACCTCATTCGTGAAGACAAAATCGCCCAGATGTATTCGGTCATTCAGACCGGCGCTTCACACGGTATGCAGACGATGGACCAGTGTTTGCTCAATCTGGTCAACCGCGGCGTTATCACCAAGCAGGATGCGCTGTTAAAAGCGCAGGATAAAAATGCCTTTGGCGCTATGGGCCGGATCTGACGGAGCGCATGATGGATTTAATCAAACTGCTGCAAAAAATGGTCGACGCCAAGGCGTCCGATATGTTTGTCACGGCCGGTATGCCGGTGGCGGCCAAAATTAACGGGGAGCTGCAACCGATAGAGCAGGAGGTGCTGAGCGCCGAGCAGTCGCTGGAAATTGTGCTGGCCTGCATGAACGACAAACAGAAGCAGCAATTTCTGACGCATAAAGAATGTAACTTTGCCATCGCCAATGACGCCGGGCGTTTTCGGATTTCGGCGTTTTTCCAGCGTGATCAGGCCGGCATGGTGGTGCGCCGTATCGTCACCAAAATCCCGGATGTGGATGAGCTGGGTTTACCGCCGATTTTAAAAGAACTGATCATGTCCAAGCGGGGTTTGCTGCTGTTTGTCGGTGGTACCGGCACCGGTAAATCCACCTCGCTGGCGGCACTGATTGGTTATCGCAACAAAAACGCCCGCGGCCATATTCTGACCATCGAAGATCCGATTGAATTTGTCCATGATCATGCCAAAAGCCTGATCACCCAGCGTGAAGTCGGGCTGGATACCGAGTCTTTTGACGCGGCGCTGAAAAGCTCGCTGCGTCAGGCGCCGGATGTGATTCTGATTGGTGAGATCCGCAGCCAGGATACGATGGAGTATGCGCTCAGTTTTGCCGAAACCGGCCATTTGTGTATCGCGACCTTGCACGCCAACAACGCCAACCAGGCGATTGACCGCATCATGCATTTAGTGCCCAAAGAAAAACACGCCAAGCTGATGTTTGACTTAGCACTGAACCTGCGCGGCATCGTGGCCCAGCAACTGATTGCCACTGCCGACGGCAGCAAGCGGATGGCGGCGATTGAAGTGCTGACCAACTCGCCGTTGGTGGCGGACCTGATCAAAAAAGGTCAGATCGACGAAATCAAAGCGGTGATGGCCAAATCGCGCGAACTGGGCATGCAGACCTTCGATCAGGCGCTGTATGACTTGTATCAGCGCAACCAAATCAGCTACGCCGACGCGTTGCACCACGCCGATTCACCGAACGACCTGCGGCTGATGATTAAGCTTCGCAACAACGAAACCTCAGGCGCCGGCATGCTGGCCAATGTGACCGTTGACGGGCTGGAACGGCCGGAGCGCTGAGCGGCGGTATTGCCTGCCATTCAACAGGATGGCAGGCGACCAGCAAGACAGCAGACTTCAGCTTTAAACAAAAAGCGCGGCTTCATGCCGCGCTTTTTGCTAAGGAAGGTGCCAGCGGCAGATCATTCAGAGTTTACCCCTGGTGTTCAGGACTCAGGCCCGCCCAGAGCCCGCCGGCGACACTGAGCTGGTCTGGCAGTTGCGCTGGCATTTGCAAATCAGCCGGCACTTCGCTGCCAACAAAGGCAAAACGGGGCTGCAGGCCGGTGGCGGTTTCAACTTCTTCACAGAACATGGCAAGCGGGCGCACCCACAAGCCAAAATCGCCATACAAAGCCCGGTACAGCGCATATGGTGCCTGTTCTTCGCTGTGGCGCACCACGGCAAGCAGCTGATAATAGCGGCCTTTGTAATGCCGGTAGTAGCCTGCCTGCGGATTAAGGTTGTTGCTCAAACCAGCTCTCCAGAATCAGTTTGGCGGAATAACAATCGACCGCGTCTTTGCTCAGTTTTTTAAAACCACCTTCGGCAAACAGCTCCGCGCGGGCATCCACTGTGGTCAACCGCTCGTCATGCGCGGCCACTTTAATGCCAAAACGGCCATGTAAGCGGTTGATAAACTTGTGCACCCGCGCGGTAAACGGCTGCTCGGTGCCGTCCATGTTCAGCGGCAAACCGACCACCACCAGTTCGGGTTGCCACTCTTTGAGCAAGGCTTCGATTTGTGACCAGTCCGGCGTGCCATCCTGCGCCTTGAGGGCTTTGAGCGTGCTGGCGGTGCCGGTCAGCCGCTGACCGACCGCCACGCCGATGCTTTTCAGGCCATAGTCAAAGGCCAGTACGTAACTCATGATTAAAATCCTGTCTCAGGCATGACCGGCTTCGGAGCTTAACTGCCAGCTCTGAATACCCAGTTTGGCGGTGGCGCCCTGCCATTTTTCGCCGTGCGGTAAATCGAAAATAATCCGGTTGTCGGCCGGGATCACCAGCCAGCTGTTGTCGGCAATTTCCTGCTCTAGCTGGCCGGCGCTCCAGCCGGCATAACCCAGTGCCAGCAGGAATTTTTCCGGCGCTTCGTCGGACGTCAGCTGTTCCAGAATGTCCTTGGAGGTGGTGATCATCAGCTCGGCGTTCAGCGCCATACTGCTGTGATAACCGGCTTTGGGGGTATGCAGCACAAAACCGCGGTCATTTTGCACCGGCCCCCCGGCAACAACCCTGGCTTTGGCCGCGTCAGAATCGCCATCAAAGGCGATGTCGAGCTGACTGAGCAGCTTGGCGACATCGACCGACAGCGGATGATTGAGCACAATGCCCATCGCGCCTTCGTCGTTATGTTCACAGATGTAGGTCACACTGCGGCCAAACAGCGGGTCATCCAGCCCTGGCATCGCCACCAGCATATGATTCTGCAGACTTTGCATCACGCCTCCTCAGCCGGCTTTGGCGGCCAGCAGCAATTCAATCTGATCAAACAGCATGCCGGTGATGGAGACCGGGAACGCGGCCTCGATTTCGCGGATGCAGGTTGGGCTGGTCACATTAATCTCTGTAAGCTTGTCACCGATGATGTCGAGGCCGACAAAAATCAGCCCTTTGGCTTTGAGCGTCGGACCTACCGCACGCGCGATAGCCCAGTCGGCGTCACTGAGCGGCCTGGCTTCACCGCGACCGCCAGCCGCCAGATTGCCGCGCGTTTCGCCGCTCGCCGGAATACGGGCCAGGCAGTAAGGCACCGGTTCGCCGTTGACCACCAGCACGCGTTTGTCGCCGTCTTTGATGGCCGGCAAATAACGCTGTGCCATCGCATACATGCTGCCATGTGCGGTCAGGGTTTCCAGAATGACGCTGACGTTCGGATCTTCGGCTTTTAAGCGGAAAATCGAGGCACCGCCCATACCATCCAGTGGTTTTAAAATGATGTCGCCTTCGCTCTGGTAAAACGCTTTCAGGCGGGCGGCATCGCGGCTGACCAGAGTTTTTGGCGTGTGCTCAGCAAACCAGCTGGTGTAGAGCTTTTCATTGGCGTCGCGCAGGCTTTGTGGCTTGTTCACAATCAGCGTGCCTTCGTCTTCCGCCCGCTCCAGCATATAAGTGGCGTAAATAAATTCAGTATCAAACGGCGGATCTTTACGCATCAGAATGACATCGAGTTCACCGAGCGCAATGTCCTGCTCGCTGCCAAACTGATACCACTGCGCCGGATTTTGCTCCACGCTGAGCAGCCGGGTGCGGGCACGGGCGCGGCCCTCGAGCAGATAAAGGTCGGCCATTTCCATATAATGCAGCTGATAACCGCGTTTTTGTGCTTCCAGCAACATGGCAAAGCTGGAATCTTTTTTGATATTGATGGCGCTGATAGGGTCCATCACAATGCCGAGTTTAATCAAAGCGTTACTCCTTCAGGCCAGATCGCCCAGTTGTAATTGCAAAGCGGCGATAGCGCAAAGGGCCGCTGTTTCGGTGCGAAGCACTCTGGGGCCCAGCCGGACCGGCTGAAAACCCGCCGCACGGGTGGCGTCGATTTCTGCGTCGCTGAAGCCGCCTTCCGGGCCTATCACCAGCCGGACTTTATCGGTCGGTGCTAAACCTTTTATGGTGGCGTCGGTCCAGGGATCCAAGGTCAGTTTCAGACATTCGTCGTCCTGGGCCAGCCATTTATCCAGCGACAGCAGCGGATGGACCACCGGGACCACCGAACGACCGCTCTGCTCACAGGCGCTGATCACCATTTTTTGCCATTGTTCGCGTTTTTTTTCTGCCCGTTCGGCATCCAGTTTGACACCGCAGCGCTCGGTAAAGAGCGGCGTGATGGCACTGACGCCCAGCTCCACTGCTTTTTGGATAGCAAAATCCATCCGATCGCCGCGGGAAATACCCTGACCGAGGTGCAGTTGCAGCGGCGATTCTGTCGGGTTCAGGCTGCCGGCTGCGGCCTCGACATAGACCGCTTTTTTCTCCACCCGGCTGATACGGGCAGGGTAGTTGCAGCCATCGCCATTAAACAACTCCAGCGCTTCGCCGGCATTCATCCGCAGCACCCGGCCAACATGATTGGCGGCTTCTTCGCACAGTGCAAATTCGCTGCCGGCAGGGAAGGCTGCCGGGTGATAAATTCTTGGGATCCGCATAAAAAGACCTGTTCTGCTTTTTTGCGCATGGTAGCAGTGTGGCTGCGCTTAACCAAGCTGTGACTGGCAAGCGCTGTGGCTTTTTGCCACGGGCCGGCGGCCTGGACTAAAAATGTGTTGCACCGTCATGGGGCTGCCGCTAAGGTGAGTTTATCCGGGCGGTGAAGTCACTGCGTTGATAACAATCAGGAATGAACAGGCGTGCAGGCTCCTTTTGTGACGTTGGTGGTGGCGAGTGCGGCCACGCAGGATGCAATAACAAAGGTACTGCCAGTGGACGAACACTGGCAGATATTGCAGGTGGACAGCAGTATGTGCGCCATCAGTATTTTAAAGCAGCGGCCGGTCCAGCTGATTGTGGCTGAGATTGAGACCGGTGATATCGACAGCTGGCGACTGGCCCGGCTGGTCAGAGCCAATGTGCTGCAATGCTGTGAGCACACGCCTTTTGTCCTGTTAAGTTCTACGTACAGCGAACGCATCACCGAAACCACCGCTCGTGCTTATGGCATCGATTTAGTGTTGCCTTTGCCGCAACTGGCCCAGTTGCCGGCACTGGTACAAAAATTCTCTGCCCAGACGCCACAGGCGCGGGGCCGGCCACGCCTGCTGGTGGTCGAAGACGACAGCGACATCGCCGAACTGGCGCGGCGTATTTTGCAAAGCAGTTATGAAATTGAGATTGCCACATCGGGCACTCAGGCCTTGGCTCTGTATCAGCCGGATAAATATGCGCTGGTGTTGCTGGACGTGATGTTACCGGGCCTCAATGGTCAGCAGGTCTTGCAGGAGATTATCCGCCAGCAGCCGCAGCAGTCGGTGGTGGTGATGACCGCACATGGCGGCATCGACATCGCTGAAAGCATGATGCTGCAAGGCGCCGCCGATTTTATCAGTAAACCCTTTCGGGCCGACCAGCTGCGCCGTGTCATTGAAGTGGCGGCTCAGCGCGAAGATTTTATGGTCAGTAATCAGCAATTCCGGCAAAAAGTCGAACAGCTGGCCGGCAGTGAAGCACGTTACCGCGCTTTGTCGCAAACGCACCAGCGGGTGCTGGACCATGTTTCGACAGTGTTGATGGAGCTGGATGTGGCCGGCCACATCCGGTTTGCCAACCGCGCCTGGTTCAGCCTGTCTGGCCAGAGCACAGCGCCGGAAGGCCAGTTATTCAGTCAATACCTGCAAAAAGCCGATCAACTGCGTTTTGTTGAGCAGTTGCAAGCGCTGACAGAGGGCGGTGCCAGTCAATGGCGCTTTGAGCTGCAGCTGGCGCAGCCACCTTGCTGGGTCGCACTGCACATGATTGCGTTGCCGGACCGCGCCAGTGGGGTTGCGCTGACGCTGGAGAATATCGACGAGCGTAAAAAAGCCGAGCAGGAGTTGCAGCATCTGGCGTTGCACGACACGCTGACTGGCCTTTACAACCGCTATTTCTTTGACCGCGAGCTGAACCGGCTGGCGCAGCAGGCGCACAACAAAGACGCCAGTCACGCGCTGCTGTACATCGATTTGGACCACTTTAAAGTGATCAACGACTCGCATGGCCATTCTCAGGGCGATGCGATTTTGCGCGAAGTGTCGCTGCGTCTGGCCAGTCAGCTGGCGCCAGAGGACGTGTTGTGCCGGGTCGGCGGTGATGAATTTGTTGTGCTGAGCGCTGACAAATCATTGGAGAAGGCCGAGCTGCTGGGCCAGCGTTTGTGCCAGCAGTTGCAGCAAAACCATTATCAGCTCAATGACAAAGTGTATACGGTCAGCTGCAGTATCGGCGTCAGCCTGATTGACGGCAGCAGCCGTGATGCTCAGCTCTATCTGCAACAGGCCGATATCGCGCTTTATGTCGCTAAGGACAAAGGGCGCAACCGGGTGCATTGTTACAGCGGCAGCGATCAGGCCAGTGACGAGCTGAAAAACTCGCTGCAATGGGCGCAGCAACTGCGCGAAGCGATAGTCCACGACCAGATCACGCTGCATTTCCAGCCGGTGGTTGAAGTCAAAACCGGGGCCGTAGCCTACTTTGAAGCGCTGGTGCGGCTTTGTCTGCCAGACCGGCTGGTCTACCCGGGCGAATTTATTACTGCGCTGGAGCGGGTCGAAGACATCAGCCTGTTAGATCATCAGGTGATTGGCAAAGCCATTGCGATGATGAGCGAGCACCCGCTTTTGCGTAAAGTCGCGATTAATTTGTCGGCGCAGGCATTTCGTGATGAACGGCTGGTGCCGCTCATCGCACAGAAACTGGCGCAGTATCAGGTCGATGCCGGCCGCATTGTATTTGAGCTGACCGAAACGGCGAGCCTGAGTAATATCGCCGGTACCAGCGCGATGATCAGCGAGCTGACGGCGCTTGGCTGTGAATTCTCCATCGACGATTTTGGTACTGGATTCAGTACTTTCAGTTACCTCAAGCAGCTGCCGGCCAGCAGCATCAAAATCGACGGCTCTTTTGTCAAAGACATGCATCAGGACCAGATTGATTATGCGCTGGTGAAATCGATGGCGGAAATTGCCCGCGTGCTGGGGCGTAAATCTGTCGCCGAATTTGTTGAGAACGCCGAGATCCTGCAGTTACTCGCCGAGCTTGGGGTCGACTACGCCCAGGGCTATCACATCAGTAAACCGATGCCGATTGAACAGTTGAAAAATTATTGTTAAAACAATAATTTAGCTTTCAACTTGCTGTAAAAATAATCAGCTGTGTGTTATACCTGCCAGCGCAGAATAAGAGGTTCTGCGCTGACAACAGGTTATTACAAATGCATGATCTTTCGATTGCGCATGGACAGCTGACGGACAAGGAGCCAGTGACTTACGCCGACCTTTTGGTCGAATATCTGAACTTTCTGCAGGTGGAGTTTGTGTTTGGCGTGCCGGGCGGCGCCATTGAACCTTTGTTTAATGCGCTGGCCCGCAGCGAGCGGCGCGGCGGTGTGCGGGCTGTGGTGGCCCGCCATGAAGCCGGTGCCGCTTTTATGGCCGACGGTTATGCCCGCGAAACCGGTAAAATGGGCGTCTGCTGCGCCACCACCGGGCCTGGCGCCACCAATCTGCTGACCGGTGTCGCCAGTGCTTACGCCGACAACGTGCCGATGCTGGTGATCACCGCGCAAACGCCGTTACCGAAATTTGGCCGCCGCGCTTTGCAGGATTCATCTTGCGCTGCCATCGATATTGTCGGCATGTTCCGCCACTGCACCCGCTATAACTCGCTGATCAGTCACCCTGAGCAGCTGGAAAACAAACTGATTGCGGCCGTGATGGCCAGTAACCGCATTCCGGCCGGCCCGGTGCATATCTCCATTCCCTCCGACGTGTTGCGTGCTGAAGCCGGCTATTTACCCAAAGTGCGGCCGGATCTGTTGACGCAGCAGTTTCAGCTGGCCGACAAAGTGGCGCTTGAAAAGCTGATCCAGGAGTTGTCGCAGGCCCGTCACATTGCGCTCTTTATCGGTGACGGCTGTAAAGATGCTTCTGAAAGCATTATGCAGCTGGCTACGCTGCTGAACGCGCCTTTTGTGTCGGGGCCGATGGGCAAACGCTGGGTCGATGAGACTCATCCGCTGTATCGCGGCGTCTTTGGTTTTGCCGGCCACAGCAGCGCCACTGAGCTTTTGCAGGACAAAGACGGCAAACTGGATTTGGTGCTGGCGGTTGGCGCCGCCTTGGGGGAGCTTGGCACCAGCGGCTGGGCCGAAGATCTGATTAATCACAAACTGATCCACATTGATTCGAGCGTCGAGCATTTCACCCGCTCACCAATGGCGCGGTTGCATGTCTGTGGTTCGTTACCGGTGATTTTCCGCAAGCTGGTCGATGAAGTGCAGCAGGCTCAGCTGAAATGGGGCAAACGCTGGCCTGATTTTGGCAATCTGCCGCCCCGTCATGCCAATGGCAGCCACACGGTCTGGCGTGATGCGCAAGCCGCGTTGCATCAGGGCAGCCCGGTCAAACCACAGCGGCTGTTTTGCCAGTTGGCGGCCGTCTTGCCGCCGGACACCCGTTTTTTTGCCGACGCCGGCAACGCCTGGGCCTGGGCCATTCATTATTATCAGCGCCGTGAATATCTGGGCAAATTTCATCTGGCGATGGGGCTGGGTGCTATGGCCTGGGCGATTGGCGCTGTGATTGGCTCTGCGCTGGTCAGTCGCGGCCGGGTGCCGCATGTCTGTGTCACCGGCGATGGCGCTTACCTGATGAGTGCGCAGGAGATCACAGTCGCCAAGCAACAACGTCTGCCCATCGTGTTTATTGTGCTGAACGACGGGGTGCTGGGGATGGTGATGCACGGCCAGCGCCTTGGTAATGCCGAGCAGGTAGGTTTTGAACTGGGCCAGGTGGACTACGCGGCGCTGGCTCAGGCGATGGGTGTGCGCTCTGAGGTGATTGCCAGTACCGCCGCGCTGGAAGCGGTGGATTTTGCCGCGTTGTTTGAACGGGATGGCCCGACTTTGCTGGATGTGCGCATCGACGCAGAAGAAATTCCGCCGATGTTGTCGCGGGTACAGGGGCTGCAAAACGAAGCGGTCACACCGGGTGGTTAAGGCGGTGTTGCACACTCACCCGGGCTTTTGATGCCGGGGTGAGTGTGCTTATCTGGTTTCATCAGCCGGCGGGACTTCACGGGCGGCCGGGCCTGTGTAACGGATGTCGTCACAACGCAGCGCCAGAAAACTGCGGGGCGGCTGGTCCAGCTGGTCGAGATAGCAGGCGGTCACACCGCTCGCAACACAAAGGTTTTTGATGCGGTACAGTTCATCCGGGCTGAACCCCTGATCGGACATAAAAGCGGCCGTGTAGCCGCCAATATTGATGCCCATGCCAAAGCGCTCCAGCAGATAGTCAGACAGGGCGTCGGCCAGCTGCAGATGGGGGCCTTTGACAAAACCCAGTTCGGCGGTCATGCGCCGGTGCGGTTCAATCCGCTCGTCATGACGCGCCACCGGCCGGGCAAAACCGATAATCGCTGGTTTGCCGTGTTTCAGTGGCACTGCGTCGACCAGCTGGGCCAGCGTTTTGCCTTGTTGCACCTCGCGAAGCGCCTGCTGAATAAACTGCATGGCGAGCCGGGCGGTCAGACTGCCGCCATAAGCGCGGGAGTCGGCCGCCAGGCAGCCGGCCGCAGTGGCGGCAGTCGGGCTGGTATGCATGGAACCTGCAAAAGCACCAACCTGATTACACCAGATGCGTGCATCCGGATAACTCATCACCATAAAGTTATTTTCCAGCCAGGTGGCGAGTTCCGGGCTCACCAGCCGGCCGGTGGCATTAAGCACCAGCACCTGCATGTAACTTTTTTGCAAAAACAAATCCTGCAACAGCGAATACTGGCGAATACGGACGTCTTCGCCACCGGTCCATTTACCGATGCGGCTGACGATGCGGCCGCGTCTTTGCTGCCAGGGCAGGTCGCGCTCAGGGCTGAAAGTCATAATCTTTGTCATCCAACAGGGGCGCTGCAGTAATAGGGAAGTGGGTTTGCTCCATGCCGTGTGCCAGCAAACCGGGCGCGCGCAGCAGCTGAAAAAGCCCGATACTTTCGCGTGCACCGATGCCAAGGTCCAGGCAGCAGGCCGCGCACAAACCGGTATCCAGAATACCGGCGTCCAGCGGTGCCAGTTGCTTTTGCAGTTGCAAACAAAGTTTGAGGGCCGCTCCGGCCCCCGCTTGCGCCGCCAGCAGGTTCAGCAAATCCGCCTGCAGCGGGTCGGCCGTGCCATACAGCTGGCCAAAACCAGCCGGTGGAGAAGGCGGCAGCGCTGTGTCCGGATGTTCGAGCTGATGGGCCAGAAACTGCCAGGCACGGGCGACTTCTGCCGCGCCCTGGCGTTCACCACCCAGCACTTCAAGACCAATTGGCAGCAGATGTTCGGCTCTGGCTTTACTGACACCGGCTGTCATCACGGCGCGGGTTGCCGGGTGGCGGGGACCGGCGTTACAAAGCGCGATCAGCAGCTTTTCCAGCAGCTGACTTTTGGGCTTGTCCGGCAATTCGCCGGTCAGCAGCAACAGCAGCACGTCGCTGAAACTACGTTGTTGCGTCAGGGCCAGCAGGTCATAGCCGGCGATGCGCTGCGCTTCGGCAACAAAGGGCTGGCCGGGCGCGGCGATTTCTTCGGTGATCCGGCTGCTTGCGCTGCTGGCATAGACAAAATCTGTCGCCATCAGGCCCCCCAGTTGTAACTGAGCTGCAGCGAAATGCTGCGGCCTTCCAGCGCAAAATCATTGCTGATCGCGGTGCCGGCCGGCTCAAAAGCTTTTTTATCCAACAAGTTACGCACTGTGGTGCGCAGCTGCCAGCTACTTTGCAGCGGCTGGTAACTCAGCGACAGGTTCCACAGCTGATAGTCGGCCAGCGGTGGGCGGTTGTCATTGCTGGCGCGCCGCCGGTCGGCTATCCAGTGGCCCCAGCCCGACAGCTGCCAGCTGGCATTGACGTCGTAATAAAGCCGCACTGAAGCCGATTTGGCCGGCGCCATCGCCAGCTTTTGGCCAGTGGCGGCATTTTCGCTGTGCTGATAAGCCAGATTCATATCCAGCCGCCAGCGGTCTTCCGGCCGCCAGCTCCATTCAAATTCGCCGCCCTGGCCATCCAAATCCAGCAGGTTGGCGGTTTGTAAAAAGGACGTGCCGGCGACAGGCGCTTTATCAATCAAATCTTTCGCCCGGTACTCAAACAAATTCAGTGCCAGCCGGTGCTGAAAGCTGAGTTGGTAGTCAAAAGCCAGCTCCAGCGTGTTGATGGTTTCGGGCTCCAGCGCCGGGTTACCAAGTCCTGACGGATTGTTTTGCAAAAACAGTTCGTTAAAAGAAGGGGCCCGGAAGGCACTGCCATACAACAGCTTAGTCGTCAGATTGTGTGCGGTATCCCAGACGATGGCGAGTCGCGGGTTGACCGTACTGCCAAAATCGGAGAAGTCATCAAAGCGCAGGCCATAGGTCAGTTCCCAGTCGCTGCTGATGCGCCAGATATCCTGCAGGCTGACATGCCGGTTGGTGCGGCTGACTGGCCGCACATAGATGTAATCGCTGCCGGTCAGATCGGTCAACTGACCACTGACAACCGGTACTGTGCCGTCAATGACGCCGGGACCAAAGTTTTTCAGCTCGTGCGGCGTCAGTTTTTGCTCAAACCAGCCCAGTTCAAGGCGCAGCTGATGGTCCGCAATACCGCTGTAGTTAAAAATCGTATTGAGGCGGCTGTCCTGATGATTACTGCGCGGGCTGCCGATATAGCCGTCGGTAAAAGTCACCATGCCGGCTGGCCGGCTGAAGTTGACGTTGCCATCGGCGCCGATGGGCAGGCGGGCGCCGGCCGGAAACAGCACAAAATAGCTTTCACTTTTGGCATTGAGGTACGAATAATCGGTGGTCCAGCTCAATTGATCACTGATGGCGTGCTGATAACTGAGTTTGCTGCGGTAATCGCGAAATTTTTGATATCCCTGTGGGTCCAGCGCCTGTGCACCGCCAGGGCCCATGCCGCCGTCGCGTTGTTGCCACCACCAGTGCTCCCAGCGCAGGCCCTGATACTGCAGGCTGGCATGGGCGTCCAGGATGTCATAACGTGACGCCAGCGCGGCCGGCGCTTTGCTGGCTTTGGTGCCGAACAAGCGGTCAAATACGCTTTGTTGATCAGCATTGACGACCCGGCTGTTGTCGCCGTCGGAGCGCTGATGCTCCAGGGCAAAACCCAGTGCCAGATCGCGCCACTGGCCACCGGTGTGCAGCCACAGATCGCGGCTGTCAAAACTGCCGGTGCGCACGCCGGCGCTGGTACTTTGCTGACTGAGTTCTTTGGTGACGATATTAATGACGCCGGAATAGGCATCGGCGCCGTACACCGCCGTCCCAGGGCCGCGGATCACTTCAATCCGCTCGATGATATTGGCCGGAAAGCGAAAGGTATAAGGTAACCCGCCGGAAAAGCTGTTTTTGAACTCAGTGCCGTTCAGCAGCACCAGTACTTGCGGGTTAAAACCGGTCTGGATGCCGCGAATGGAATATACCGAATCGAGCCGGCTGATGCTTGACGGCGACACATGCAGACCGGGCACCATTTCCAGCACTTCGTCGAGGTGACTGGCACCGGTGCGGGCGATATCGTCGGCGGTGATGAGTGTGGTGACAGCGGGCGCTTTGTCGATACGTTTACTGGTGCCGGTGGCGATGCTGACCACATCGGTGGCGCCGTAAAAGTCGATCATCTCTTCTTCCTGCAGGTCCTGCATCGCCGCCTGTGCCACGGCGGGGCAGAGCGCGCTCAGCAGCCAGGGCAACAGGCTTGTCAACTTGTTCAGTTTCATCAGATGTGTTTCCTCAGGTCTGGCTGTCAGCAGCCCCATTTTCCCAGTCTAAAAGAGCCGCGATTGTTGTCCAGTAATTTCTGAATTTATTGATTTTAATAAGTTTTTGGTTCATTTAATGGGACGCTTACCCAAAATTCTGCCCCTTGGCCGGGCTGGCTGCTGGCGCCAATTTTCCCGCCCATCAGCTCAACAAACTGGCGGGAAATCGCCAGGCCAAGCCCGGTGCCGCCGGTGTGGCGGGTCTGGCTGCCATCGACCTGATAAAAAGGCGCGAAGATTTTTTCCAGTTCACCCGGCGGGATGCCGATGCCGCTGTCGCGCACGCTGAAACGGCAAAAATTGCTGTTGCAACTGACGCTGAGTTCTATCACGCCAGCTTTGGTGAATTTGCAGGCATTGCTCAGCAGGTTGACCAGCACCTGCACCATTTTTTCTACGTCAATCAGCAAGTTCTGTTCAGCCGTTGGCAGCTGCAGCCTAAGTTCGTTTTGTTGCAGCAGCGGCCGTACCAGCTCGACACTTTGTTGCACTATGCTGCTGACGCTGACCTGACGTGGATGCAGTTCCATCCGGCCAGCTTCGATTTTTGACAAATCAAGCAAGCTGTTAATCATCTGCAGCAAACGCTCGGCGTTACGCTGGGCGCGATTCAAATCGTCGGTCAAATCGGCATAGTCGGTAAATTCGAGTTGTTCTGACACTAAATCCAGATAGCCCATCACCGACTGAATAGGCGTGCGCAGCTCATGGCTCATATTGGCCAGAAACTCGGACTTGTGCCGGCTGGCGGTCAGGGCGGCGTCGCGGGCTGTGGTCAGCTCGCGGGTGCGGATCTCGACCAGCGTTTCCAGTTTCTGTTGATGTTGTCTCAGCTGTTCGTCACGCTCAGCCAGTGCTGACAGCATCTGCTGATAGGCCTTGCCAATTTGCTGGGTTTCCAGGCTGCCACCCCGGACAGTCACGGCTGAGGGCTGCAAAAAATCATGGTTCTGCATCTGGTCGGACAATTCGCGCAGTGGCCGGGTGATTTTTTGCACCCAGCCGCTGATGAGCAAAATGATGGCCAGAATCGCGAGTGTCATCACGACCAGGCTGTATAACACCACTTGCTGATTGTGTTGCACCAGCCGCGCTTTGCTGAACACCAGTAAAGCGTAACCGAGCCGCTGCACCGGTGCGGCGTCCAGACTCAGCTCCGCTTCCGGCTGGCTCGATTGCACTGTGACTGCTGCTGCCAGATACCAGTGGCTGTCGGTTTGCCAAATCAGCATCTCGTCGCTGCCGGCGGTTGCCATAAAGCGGCGATGCTGCTCCGCCAGCTGAGGCTCTCCCTGCCACACTAACAATTGCTGCTCGGACGTCCACAAACCGGCGCCGGCCACATCCGGGAACGCCTGCATCTGGTGCAGCACGTTGTCAGCGTTTTCGGCGCTGGCGGTCAACAGCGCCAGCACCGACTGGCCGGCAAAAGAGCGCGCCAGTTGTTCGGCGTTGGATAACATCAGTTGGCTGGTAAAACGGTGACTGAGACTGATCATCAGCACACAAAAGGCCGCCACTAAGACAAACACCGCCGGGATTAACAGTTTCAGCAGTTTGTGTTTAAGAGGCGGGGCGGACTGCTGCATGGGGTGCTACTTCTGGAAGGTGATGGCGATATGGCGACGCACTTCCGGGCTGTATTCCATCCCTAAGTGCGCGGCGGTTCGCAAATTGACCGCCAGCTGGACTTGTCGCATCGGCACGACTGCGGCGGTGATTTTCTTCTGATGCAGTTGTTCAACCATCCTGACCAGTTCGCGGCCCAGTTCACGGTGGTCCGGAAATGCCGAAAACAGGGCGCCGCGGCGGGCGTGTTCTGGTTTACTGGAAAACAGCACCAGATTGCGTTCCCAGGCAAATTCGAGCAGTTGCGGCAGCACCACCTGTTCATTGGCCGTCACGCTGTCAAGCGGCAGCCACAACGCGTCGGTGTTGGGGTCAAGGCTCTTCATCAGTTGCTGATAGTGGCTGACTGCGTCTTTTAAATCTGTGACTTCAGTGGCGACCAGTTCAAGCCCCAGCTGGCGGGACTGCGCCGCTGCACGTTCAATCAGCCAGCTGTTGGTGGCCGTGTACAGCACCAGCACTCGCCTGATGGACGGGGCCAGCATTTTCAGCGAGCTGAACAACACGGCGGGTTCGGCCAGCAGGCTGACACCGGCGACACCATTGGGCTGAATCGGCAGGGCGCCGACCACCACGCTGTGCGGTGCCGGCAGCTTTTGCGCCACCTGATAACCACTTTTGCCAAGTGCTATCACCATCCGGTCCGGCGCCTGTTGCAGTTCTGCGGTCAGACGTTCGACGTCGGCGGCACTGCTGAGCTGCACCAGACTGACATCGCCGGTATGTTGTTGCTGCACGCCGCTGATGATCTGGCGGAAAATTTCGTCATAAGGGGCTTTGACCTGCGGGTACAGCACCGTCAACGCCGGCTCAGCGCGGGCAAGCGCTACTGCAGGTACCAGCGCCGGCAACAGCGTGGTAACAGCCAACAGCAGGCAGCTGAACCCCTTCCCTGTACAGTGCATGAAATTTCCAGCAGGTCATTGACGACAGAATTACCGGTATTTTTACCATCGTCCCCACAGGATTGCCAATAAAATCAGCGCAGTTGCGGCTCTGTTCCGTTGTACGTGCCAACAGTGTTATCGTAAAGACCGCCAGTCAAGCAGCTCAAAGGCAGGAGGACGCCGTGCAGGCCGTGTTAACCGTTGAAGATTTACGCAAAAAATATGGCAAGCAGCAGGCCGTCGATGGCATCAGCTTTTCGGTGCAGCCTGGCCAGTGTTTTGGCCTGCTCGGGCCCAACGGCGCCGGTAAAACCACCACCATTGAAATGCTCGAAGGTATCATCAAACCCGACAGCGGCCAGATTTATTATCATGGCGAGCTTGCCACCAAAGCGCATTTTCAGGCGCTCGGTGTGCAGTTTCAGCAAACCGCGCTGCAGGACTTTTTGACGGTGCGCGAAACGCTGGAGCTGTTTGCGGCGTTTTACCCTGCACCTGCAGATCTTGCTGAGCTGATTGCGCAGTGCGATTTGAGCGATTTTTTAGCGCAGGACCATCGCAAGTTGTCCGGCGGCCAGCGCCAGCGCCTGCTGCTGGCCTTAGCGCTGGTTAATCAGCCGCAGATCTTGTTTCTCGACGAACCCACCACCGGGCTGGACCCACATGCGCGGCGTAATTTCTGGCAGCTCATTCGGCAGATTAAAGCGAAGGGCCGCACCATAGTGCTGACCACACATTACATGGACGAAGCCGAACAGCTGTGCGACGACCTGGTCATCGTCGACAAAGGCCAGGTGATAGCCCGGGGTTCGCCCCAGGCCTTGCTGCGTCAGCATTTTGCTGGTGCTTTACTGCAACTGCCAGACCCCGGTTTTTTACCGGCGCTGGCACCGGGACAAAGCGCCAGCCGGGATGGCGGCCAACTGGTGATTCAAACGCCGGATGTCGAAGCCACTATTTCGCAGCTGCTGGCACAGCAGGTACCGCTGCAGGGCCTGCTGGTCAAATCGGCCACGCTGGATGATTTATTTCTGAAACTGACCGGCCATGCGTTGCACGCAGCCGCGACGGAGGCCTGATGTTTAATCTCAGACGTTTTCTGGCGGTGCTTAAAGCCCGCAATCTGGAATTCTGGCGCGACAAGGCGGCGCTTGGCTGGAATCTGGCGTTCCCTTTTTTACTGGTGGCCGGTTTTGCTTTTGTGTTTTCCGGCAATGCGCGCCCCGAGTACAAAGTGGGCGTGTTGCAGCAGGCCAGTAC
>CBINNO010000033.1:0-25635 GCA_966252055.1 uncultured Rheinheimera sp.
CCGCATCCGCGGTACCGAGGTACCAGTGTTTACCGGTTTGCATCTGTGCCGGGATAGGATCGATAAAACGACTGGTCAGGCCGGTCACACGCCAGGCCCGGCTTAAGTGTTTCATCAGAGAGTGTGATTTAAATTGCGTGATCACGAAGATCTGTAATAAATCTGAATTGACGAAATTATTCAGCACAAAATCAATAATGCGGTAATTACCACCAAACGGAACTGCGGGCTTTGCACGAATACCAGTCAGCGGAGCCAGTCGCGTGCCCTCACCACCGGCCAGAATCATTGTTAACACACCTGACATATCAGACTCCCTGTAGATTTCGACAAACTGCACTTGCTTGTAGTTGTTGCACAATGACTAAGCAAGGCCAATACCATCATTGGCAGTTACGCCGATAAATTCCCGGATCTGTGGGAAATACCACTGCGGCGTGTGGGCTACTTTATGGCAGCCGGATGGCAACAGTATGACAAGCGGCACCAATCTGGTGCAGGCGCTGTGCCACGCACCACAATTGCGCATGACAACTGTATGTCAGTTTCTTATCGCAGGAAGCGCTTATGGGGCAAGTGAAATCTGAAAAAATTGTTTTCAGTGCAGGGAACACATCAGTCGGCAGTGTTGTACCCACCAGATGTAGCCGTATCAAATAGCAGCTACATCTGGCGATTGGCCGGATGATGGTTTGATGGTTACAGCCGGGCAGCCAGTTCAGCGCCCTGCCTGATCGCCCTCTTGGCGTCCAGCTCTGCGGCGACGTCGGCTCCACCAATCAGGTGGCTGCGCAGGCCCCGGGCTGTCAGTTCGTCGTGCAAAGTGCGCAGGCTCTCCTGACCCGCGCAAACAATAACATGGTCAACCGGCAACACCCTTTGCTGGCCATCCAGTTCAATCCACAGACCTTCGTCATCGACTTTCTGGTACTGCACACCTGACCACATTTCGACGCCTTTTTTCTTCAGCGAAGCGCGATGGATCCAGCCGGTGGTTTTGCCAAGCCCGGCCCCGACTTTGCTGGTTTTACGTTGCAGCAAAAATATCTTGCGGGGTGAGACAGAGACATGTTCTGAGGCCAATAATGCACCCCGCTGCTGAAAGTCTTTGTCGATGCCCCATTCTTTGAGCCAGGCATCCGGTTGCAGTGTCAGCGACTGCGGCTCGGTCAGATACTCGGCGATATCAAAACCAATACCGCCGGCGCCAATGACGGCCACTGTCTGCCCGACGGCCTTGTGATCGCGCAGCACATCAAGATAGCTCAACACTTTCGGATGGTTATAGCCTTCCAGCTGCAACTGCCGTGGTTTGATGCCTGTCGCTATCACTATTTCATCAAAGCCGCCGGCGGCCAGGCTGTCTGCACTCTGCAGCGATCCAAGCTGGACTTTGACGTTGTGGTGTTTCAGCATTTGGCCAAAATAGCGCAAAGTCTGCTCAAACTCTTCTTTACCAGGTACCTGCTTGGCATAATTGAACTGACCGCCAATCCGATCATCTTTATCAAACAAGCTGACCTGATGTCCCCGCTCTGCGGCATACACCGCAAATGCCAGACCGGCAGGCCCGGCGCCTACCACCGCAATCTTCTTCGGCGCAGACGCTTTGGCAAAGTTGAGCTCGGTTTCGTAACAGGCTCTTGGATTGACCAGACAAGTCGCCCGTTTTTTCTGGAAGATATGATCAAGACAAGCCTGATTACAGGCGATACAGGTGTTGATAAGCTCCGGCTGACCGGCGGCGGCTTTGTTCACAAAGGCCGGGTCGGCCAGAAAAGGCCGCGCCATACAAATTAAATCAGCCTCCCCCTGTTGCAGGATTTGTTCGCCAGTTTCCGGGCTGTTGATGCGATTCGTCGCCACCACCGGAATATTCACTTGTTGCTTGACCCGTGCGGTGATCCAGCTAAATGCCGCTCTGGGCACCATAGTGCCAATGGTCGGCACCCGCGCTTCATGCCAGCCGATGCCGGTATTAATCAGGCTGGCACCGGCCTGTTCAACGGCTTTAGCCAGCGCGACGACCTCGTCGTAATTGCTGCCTTCGTCGACCAAATCCAACATCGACAGGCGGAAAATGATAATAAAGTCTGCACCACAGGCGGCGCGGACCGCCCGGATCACTTCCAGCGCCAGTCGGCATCTGTTGTCAAAACTGCCACCCCATTCATCCTGACGTAAATTGGTGCGCTGGCAGATAAACTGGTTCAGCAAATATCCTTCAGAACCCATGATTTCAACACCGTCATAACCGGCTTTCTTGGCCAGTCGCGCGGAGCTGGCGAAATCTTTGATGGTGGACCGGATTTGCCGCGCCGACATTGCAGAAGGTTTAAAAGGCGTGATAGGCGACTGAACCGCGCTTGGTGCCTGGTTAAGCGGATGATATCCATAACGGCCGGCGTGCAGCAGTTGCAGACAAATTTTAGCGCCATAAGGATGAACGGCATCGGTTAACAACCGATGTTTACCCGTCTGCCAGAACCAACTGAGCTGACTGCCAAATGGCACCAGTGAACCACGAAAATTCGGACTGATCCCGCCGGTGATAATCAAACCCACGCCGCCGGCAGCCCTTTCTTTATAAAATGCAGCCAGCTTGCTGAAACCGTCTTTTTCTTCTTCCAGACCGGTGTGCATACTGCCCATAATGACACGGTTTTTTAGCCGGGTATGCCCCAGATCTAACGGTGAAAGTAAGTGTGGATATGCCACTTGGACCTCTCTGGTCGTACCTGTTGATATCAGCGGAATGTAACGGCTTTTTCTCGGGCTGGCAAGACATCCGCATGCGCCCTGTTGGTGCATCTCAACATTTTCTTACAAATTGTCGTCGTGCAAACAGCCCGATTTCGTTATCTTAGCTAACTATCTGTATTCCGTTAAAGGTCATGTTATGTCTGAACAAAAACCCGGATTCATACGTCGTCTGCTGCGCGCTGTCTGGCAGGGTTTCCGTTTTATCCGCAATTTTGTCCTCAATTTTGTTTTTCTGTTGCTGTTCATTGGTTTCATTGCCGTCATCCTGAAGGAAGACAAATCTGTACAAGTGCCTGATCAGGCGGCGCTGGTACTGGATTTAAAAGGTGATTTAGTCGAAGAACTGCAATGGGTCGACCCGCTGGAAAAAGCCATCAATCAATCAACCGGCTCGAATGATGACCGTCCTGAAGTGCTGGTACGTGACCTGGTCAAGGTCATTGAAGAAGCCACCCGGGACAACCGCATTAAAGTCATAGTGCTGTCCCTTAGCAATCTCGGTTCCGGCTCGATGGACAAACTAGAGCGCGTCGGCGCCGCCCTGGAGAAATTCAAAGCTGCTGACAAAAAGATTTACGCAACAGGCGCTTATTACAGCCAGAATCAGTACTTTCTGGCCAGTTATGCCGACAGCATCAACCTCAATCCGATGGGCGCCGTCATCATCGAAGGATTTGGCAGTTATCCGATGTATTACAAAGCGGCGCTGGAAAAACTGAAAATTTCAACGCACGTCTTCAAAGTGGGCACTTACAAATCTGCGGTAGAACCTTTTACCCGCAATGATATGTCGCCGGAAGCTAAAGAAGCAAACAGCGCCTGGTTGCAGGAATTGTGGTCGGCTTATAAGCAACAAGTGGCAGAGCGCCGCGGATTTGGCGTCGACAACTTCGATGAAACCTTTGCCAGATTACTTGAGCGTATCAACGCCGCAAACGGCGATATGACGCAATATTCACTGGATGCCAAGCTGGTTGACACCATTAAAACCCGTGACGAGTTCCGTGCCGATATTATCGCTTTAGTTGGCGAGGACAAGGAGCATCACAGCTTTAATCAGATTAATTATGATGACTACCAATCATTAGTGGTACCACCCATCGCGGTTGACAATCCGCTGACCGACAAAGTCGGCCTGGTGGTTGCCCGCGGCACTATCATCGATGGCAATGCAAAAGCTGGCACCATCGGGGGGGAAAGTACTGCACGCTTGCTGCGTAATGCCCGTTTTGACGACAAAGTGAAAGCTGTGGTGCTGCGTATTGACAGCGGCGGTGGCAGTGCTTTTGCTTCTGAACAAATAGCGGAAGAAATCCGTCTGCTCAAGGCTGCTGGCAAACCTGTAATAGCTTCGATGGGCGCCGTCGCAGCATCTGGTGGATACTGGATTGCAGCGCCGACTGATCAGATTTATGCAGCCCCAACGACTATCACTGGCTCTATCGGTATCTTCGCATTGTTCCACACAGCTGAAAATGCAATGTCGACGCTGGGCCTGAACGTAGATGGCGTAGGCACAACTGAACTGGCTGGTTTTTCAGCAGGCGTGCCATTATTCAAAGGCTTGCCGGCTACCGCTGAGCAACTGCTGCAACGCACCATCGAGCAAGGTTACGATGAGTTTATCACGCACGTGGCCACCTCCAGAAATCTCGATAAAGCCCGCGTGAATGAAATTGGGCAGGGCCGTGTCTGGACCGGTCAGAAAGCGCTGGAATTTGGTCTGGTCGACAAACTTGGCACGCTGGACGACGCTATCGCGGCGGCGGCTGAAAAAGCCAGCCTGAAGCACTTTGATGTCAAAGTGATTGAACAGGAAATGTCTGAACAGGAAAAACTGATGGCGCAGCTGTTTGGCACAGCTCAAACGCTGGGTCTGTTGCCAGAAAGTCAGTTGTCAGTCTCCCCACTGAAAAAACTGCTGACTCAGCTCGACCGTGAATTAAAAGTGCTGGAGCAATTTAACGACCCGAATGGCATCTATTCGGTATGCTTTAGTTGCCAGTTACAGTAAAAGACAGATGTAGAAACCGCCGGCTGAAGCCGGCGTTTTTTTGTCCGGTTTTTGGATCCCAACGCGGTATCACTGCGTAAGGCATTCCATTAGCCTGATGCATAAAAGCAAAAACCCCGCATGGCGGGGCTTTCAGAATATGGCGGAGAGAGTGAGATTCGAACTCACGGATGGCTATTAACCATCGCCGGTTTTCAAGACCGGTGCATTAAACCGCTCTGCCATCTCTCCGTGCCGTGTATATTAATCAAGGCGCCTCTGTTTTTGCAAAGCTTTTTTTGGGTTTTAACGTATTGAATTGACTGAAAGAATATTTTTTATGCAAGCTGCTGATTTGCTGAACAGATTTTAGCGCCAGGGGAATTATTTTCCTGCGGTGTGGTCTTTGCAACATGACAAATGAAAAACTTTTTAGTTATAGTCACAGGTGAAACATAAGGAGAGCCTATGCAATATCAACCCACGCAAGTGCTGTCGACCCCAGACAGTGCCAGTATCAACAAAGTTCTGCGTAATACCTATACCCTGCTTGCCTTGACCCTGACAGCCAGTGCTGTTGCCGCCGGCGTCGCGATGATGCTGGAGCTGAGCGCGATGGCAGGACTGGGTCTGGCAATTCTGGGCTTCGTGCTGGTTTTTGTTGTCATCAAAAAAGCGAACAGTGCTTCAGGTATTGGCTGGATTTTTGCGTTTACCACGGTGATGGGTGCGTCTATTGGTCCAATGCTGAACCGCTACGCGGCGATGGCCAACGGGCCTGAACTCATCATGCAGGCATTTGGCGCGACGGCACTGATCTTCTTCGGTCTGTCCGCTTACACCCTGACCAGCAAAAAAGATTTCTCATTTATGGGAAATTTCCTGTTTGTCGGTCTGCTGCTGGCCATTATCGCGGGCTTCGCCAACATTTTTTTCCAGGTGCCTGCGCTGCATCTGGCGATCAATGCGGTCATTGTGCTGGTGATGTCAGGCTTTATCCTGTTTGACACCAGCCGTATCATTAATGGCGGCGAGACCAACTACATTCGTGCAACGGTAGGTTTGTACCTGAACATCTTTAACCTGTTCACTTCACTGCTGCAGTTGCTTGGCATTTTTGGTAGCGACGACTAACGACAAGCCCGTATTGATCTTATAAAATGCCCCGCTTGGGGCATCTTTATTTGGCCAACGATGACTAGTTTTGTGCTGTACATTCAATCCGATTGTTACGCGAGCCCGGTGCTTGACGATGTATTGCGTATCGCCAGAGCTGCCGTCGCAGCAAACCACCGCATTGACCACATGTTTTTTTACCAGCAGGCGGTTCAGGCGGTGAACCCGGATATTGACCTGCCCGCTGACGAGCCCGACTTAGTCGCGCCCTTGCTGGCATTTGCCATCAGTCAGCAGATCCCGCTGCTGTACTGCGCGACAGCCGCTGAAAAGCGCGGTTTCAGCCGCGCCAGAGCCGGCTTCACTCTGGCAGGTCTGGCAGAGTTTGGCATGCGCATCGAAAATGCCGACAAAGTGGTGCAATTCTGATGAGCACGATTTTGTTGGTCATGCAGCACAGCGCTTTTTGTGACGCGTCTTCCCGTGAAGGACAGGATTTGGCGATGGCCCTGGCCGCCACCGAGCATCAGGTCAGTCTGTTATATCGCGAAGAGGCTGTCCTGCAGCTACTGCCGCTGGCCAGTCCAGTTGCGGTCAAAGATTTTACCAAGGCGCAAAAATTGTTTCAGCTGTACGACATCGAAGATATTTAGGTGTGTCAGCAAGCGCTGGATAAATTCAGACTCAAGCCTGAACAATTACAAATCCCGGTTATCGCGATGGATCAAGCCGCGCAAGCAACGTTACTCAGTCAATTTACCCAGATCCTGGTGACCTGATGAAGCTATTTCAACTGACCACAGCAAACTGGCCTGCGCTGGCCGGATTAGCCGGCGCTGATGATGCGCTGTTACTGCGCCAGGACGCGGTCCATTTACTTCGGCAGGCAATGCCGGTCCCGGCCCAAGTTTACGTACTGGCGCAGGATCTGGCTGCGCGCGGGCTGGATTGTCCGCCAGCGGTTACCGCGATTGATGACTCTGGTTGGGTTCAACTTTGTATTGAGGCAGAACAGGTGATTTTATGTCACAACTAACAGCAGATTTGGCTCAGGTCCAGCTCGACAAACATGGTTACCTCGCCGCGCCTGAGCAATGGAACGAGGCCCTTGCACAGGCATTCGCCAAAGAAGAAAACATCACGCTGACCGATGCACACTGGGAAGTGATTTGGTTTGTCCGCGAGTTCTATCAGGAGTTTCAAACCTCGCCGGCGATCCGTCTGCTGGTCAAAGCGATGGCACAAAAACTGGGAGCAGACAAAGGCAATAGCAAATATCTGTTCTTGCTGTTTCCGGAAGGTCCGGCAAAACAGGCCACCCGTATTGCCGGACTGCCGAAACCAGCTAAATGCCTGTGATTAGGCAAGGCTGACCAATAATTTCAGCCGCCAGCCTGATGGTAAATAGTCCAACCCACCTCGGCGGCAACATAAAGAACCAAGCCGACCATAAACGCCATCATCAGCCAGTACACAGCCTGCTGCGCTAAGCTGGCTTTGCGTCGGACTACTTTTTTTCGCACCACCTCGGTCGAAGCAACCGCCAAAGACTCTTTACCGCGCTGTAATACTTTTTTTTCTGTCATCAGCACAACTCAATCAGATGATGGTGCACTGCATGCCAGTGCACCTCTGCCAGCGGGTTCCGTCAGGCTAAGCGGGTTTTACCACCCATATATGGTTGTAAAACAGCAGGGATCTCGATAGTGCCATCCTCCTGCTGATAGTTTTCCAGAATCGCGACTAAGGTACGGCCGACCGCCAGACCAGAGCCGTTAAGGGTATGCAGCAACTCTGGCTTTTTACCCTCTTCCGGCCGGAAACGGGCTTGCATCCGGCGCGCCTGGAAATCCCCCATGTTGCTGCAGGACGAAATTTCCCGGTAGGTATTCTGCGCCGGTAACCAGACTTCCAGATCGTAAGTTTTGCACGAGCCAAAACCCATATCGCCGGTACACAACAGCATAACGCGATAAGGCAAACCGAGCAGTTGCAGCACTTTTTCGGCATGCGCCGTCAGTTGTTCCAGTGCATCCATCGAAGTTGCAGGGTGGACCAACTGCACCAGCTCAACTTTATCAAACTGATGCTGGCGGATCAGACCGCGGGTGTCGCGACCATATGAACCGGCTTCGCTGCGAAAACATGGCGTGTGCGCGGTCATTTTGACTGGCAACTCAGCCAGCTCATAAATACGGTCACGCGCCAGATTGGTCAGCGGTACCTCGGCCGTTGGGATCAGGCTCATGCCCACCCCTTCTTCTGTCGCCGGCTGGGTATGGAACAAATCCGCACCAAACTTCGGCAACTGACCGGTCCCATATAACGAATCTTTGTTGACAAGATAAGGCACATACATTTCGGTATAACCGTGCTGTTCTGTATGTAAATCCAGCATAAACTGTGACAGCGCACGGTGCAGTCTGGCTATCTGGCCTTTGAGCACAACAAAACGTGAACCAGCCACTTTGACGGCGTTTTCAAAATCCAGCCCTTTATCAAGCGCTTCACCCAGTGCAACATGATCCTGCACCGCAAAAGCGAACTGGCGTGGTTCGCCAAAACGGCGCACTTCCAGATTGCCGCTCTCGTCTTTGCCGACCGGCACTGACAGATCCGGTAAATTCGGAATAGTGGCGGCGATGGCATCGAGCTCTGCCAGTACTGCATCAAGCTGCACTTTCGCGTTGTCCAGCTCAGCGCCGAGACCGTCGACTTCCGCCAGCAGCGGGGCTATGTCTTCACCGCGCGCTTTGGCCTGACCAATGGCCTTGGATTTGCTGTTGCGCTGGTTTTGTAATTCCTGCGTGGCAACCTGTAATTGACGGCGTTGTTCTTCCAGCGCGGAGATTTTCTCTACATCCAGCACAAAACCGCGGGTTGCCTGGCGTGCAGCTGTTTCTTGCAGCTCTGCTCTTAAATACTTGCTATCTAACATTTTGTTTTACTTCATTGTCCCCAGCTTAATACCAAGCCAGGTCAGGGTTAAACACAACACCAGGTTGGCCAGAATATTGGCCGCTGCTTTGGCGACAGCGCCTTGTTGCAGCAATAACACAGTGTCCATGGAAAAAGTGGAAAAAGTCGTCAGCGCCCCCAGAATGCCGATCCCGATGAAGATCCGCCATGGGCTAGGCGCCAGCTGTTCGGTCAGGATCAGGCCATACAATAAACCTATGGCAAAAGACCCCAGAATATTAACGAGCAAAGTCCCAAAAGGAAATGCCCGTCCTAAAAGATGTCCGGCAAGTTCGGTCAGACCAAATCGCAGACAGGCGCCCAGAGCTCCGCCCAGCGCGATAGCCAGATAATTACTCCACATCCGGCGCGCCTTTGGCCTTGGCATCCAGCTGACGCAAATACCGCAACTTGTCGGCCAGCTGCTTTTCAAGACCTCGATCTGTCGGTTTGTAAAACTGCTGGTCCGCTAATTCGGCCGGCATGCAGCTCATACCCGCGGCATAGGCACCGGGTTCATCATGCGCGTATCTGTACCCTTCACCATAACCGAGCTCTTTTAACAAACGGGTTGGCGCGTTACGCAGATGAACCGGCACTTCATAAGAGGGTTGTTCACGTACCAAAGCACGCATTTGATTAAACGCCAGGTACAACGCATTACTTTTTGGGGCAAGCGCACAATAAACCGCCGCTTGCGCAATGGCGCGTTCACCTTCGGCAGGCCCAACCCGTTGAAAGGTGTCAAACGCTGCCAGCGCCAGGCTCAGCGCTCTCGGATCTGCGTTGCCGATATCTTCTGACGCTATGGCCAGCAGTCGCCGGGCGACATATAAAGGATCGCCGCCGCCTTCGAGGATACGGCAGTACCAATACAAGGCCGCATCAGGCTGAGACCCACGGACCGACTTATGAAAAGCGGAGATCAGGTCATAATACAGCTCGCCCTGATTATCAAAACCCGGCAGCTGACGTTCCACCAGCTGTTTCAGCAATTCGGTACTGATGTGCCGGCTCTCATCAACGCTCTGTGCCTCCAGCTCCAGTAAATTGAGCATCGTACGGGCGTCGCCATCAGCCAGTTGCAACAACAGTTGCGCCGCGTGCGGCGCCAACTGTACCTGACCGGCCAAACCACGCGAAGCGTCAAGCAATGCGCGCTCAAGCAGTTGTCGTAAATCTTCGGTTTCAATCTTGCGCAGGACACACACGCGCGCCCGTGACAACAAAGCGTTGTTCAGTGAAAAAGACGGGTTTTCGGTGGTGGCGCCAATAAAAATGACAGTGCCATCTTCAATGTGAGGCAAAAAAGCGTCCTGCTGACTCTTATTAAAACGATGGACCTCATCAACAAACAGCAAGGTGCGACGGCCCCGCTCCAGGTTCATTCGGGCGGCGTCGATGGCTTCGCGGATCTCTTTAACGCCGGCCGTCACTGCTGAGATTTTTTCAATGGCAGCATCTGCGCTGCCGGCGATCAGTTCAGCCAGTGTTGTTTTACCGGTTCCCGGCGGCCCCCACAGGATCAGCGAGTTGAGCTGACCGGCTTCGATAGCGCGTCTGAGCGGCGTGTCTGGCCCAATCAGATGCTGCTGTCCGACATATTCACTCAGGGTCTGTGGCCTGAGCCGTGCGGCCAACGGCCGTACATCAGGCGCAAAACTAAAAGATAAGTTGCTCACTTGCCACGCAGATCGTCGATATCAACGCCGGCCGGCGGCACAAACTTAAACTGGCTGTCATCCAGCGGCACATTGCTTTGCACTGCGATAAACTCAAAAGTACTCAACTGTCCGTCCTGATTGGCCACTGCCATTTTTGACAGCCCCACACCAGAAAACTGTAACGTCAGCCGGGTGACCGCACTGTTTTTATCTTTGGGCGTGATCACAAAAGTCTCGCCCTCAACACTAACCTGATACTGCGCCCACAGTTTGGCATCGCTTGACGTTAACAAGACAAAGGGGGTTTGATTGACCTCTTTGCTGGCGTCATAAATCTTCAGCTCTTCGAGCGCTTCGTCGTAATGCCATAAGGTTTTACCATCCCCGAGCAATAAGTTAGGCGAAGGCGACAGCGTTTCAAAGCGAAACAGCGCCGGCTGCTTCATCGCCAGATAACCTTCCCCTTGTTGCACGGTTTTTTGCTCAGGACTGGTGACCTTCTGCTCAAAGCTGGCCTGATAAGAATTCAAACGGGCCAGTTTGTATTTCAGCTGCTCAGCAGCGCTGTCAGCGGCCTGTACTGCGCCAGACATCAGTTGTGCGACACACAGACCCAATAAACTCAGATATTTCATTTAAAAACCTTTTGGTGGCGGTGGCGCCAAAACTTCGCGGTTACCATTATGGCCGGGTCCGCTGACAATCCCGACCTGCTCCATTGTTTCTACCAGCCTGGCCGCCCGGTTATAGCCAATCCGGAAGCGGCGCTGTACACCAGAGACCGACGCTTTCCTGCTCTCGGTTACAAAAGCGACAGCCTGATCAAACAGGGGATCTGCCTCAGCATCTTCATCTTCGAGTGTCTCGCCAGGCAACAGGTTCTCTTCAGTCGTCTCGCCGGACAGAATGTCCGGAATATAATTGGGCTTCCCGCGCGTTTTCCAATCCGCCACAATGGCATGTACTTCATGGTCATCGACAAAAGCGCCATGCACCCGGTTTGGCACACCGGACCCCGGCGGCAGGTACAACATATCGCCCTGGCCCAACAAACTCTCTGCGCCTTGCTGGTCAAGAATGGTGCGCGAATCAATTTTGGAAGAGACTTGAAAGGCGATCCGGGTCGGGATATTGGCTTTAATCAGGCCCGTGATCACATCCACCGATGGGCGCTGCGTCGCCAACACCAAATGAATACCGGCAGCCCGCGCTTTTTGCGCAATACGTGCGATCAGCTCTTCCACTTTTTTGCCGACGATCATCATCATGTCGGCAAACTCGTCGATGACCACGACAATAGAGGGTAATTTTTCCAGCAGCGGCGGCTCGCCCCGCATGTCGTCCGTCGGACGCCACAGCGGGTCACGCAACGGCTTCCCGTCGCTGATGGCTTCTGCCACTTTCGCGTTGTACCCCTTCAGATTGCGCACACCCATGGCGGACATCAGCTTATAACGACGTTCCATCTCACCGACACACCAGCGCAAGCCGTTGGCCGCTTCTTTCATGTCAGTGACGACTTCGGTTAATAAGTGCGGGATGCCTTCATAAACAGACAGTTCCAACATCTTCGGGTCAATCATCAGGAAGCGGACATCATCAGGCGTGGACTTGAATAACAAACTACAAATCATTACGTTAACGCCAACTGACTTCCCTGAACCCGTCGTCCCTGCTACCAGCAAATGCGGCATTTTGGCCAAATCGGCCACGACGGCTTTACCAGCGATATCTTTACCCAGCACCATGGTCAGCGGCGATTTCGCCTGTTCAAAGACTTCGTCACCGATCACTTCGGACAGTCGTACAATCTCCCGGTGCTGATTAGGCAGCTCAAGGCCGATATATGATTTGCCCGGGATCACCTCGACCACCCGCACGCTGATCGCCGACAGCGAACGCGCCAGATCTTTGGACAGCCCGGTGATTTTTGAAACTTTAACCCCCGGAGCCAGATCAAGCTCAAAACGGGTGACAACGGGGCCCGGATAGACGCCCACGACTTTGGCATCCACACCGAAGTCCAGCAATTTCAGCTCGACCAGGCGGGACACCCGCTCTAAGTCTTCTTCAGAAATCGGATTCACACTGCGATTGGGCCGCTCCAGCAGGCTCAGCGATGGCAACGCATCAACAGGCGTCTGCTGCGCCGGGTACAATACTTCATCCTGTTGCTCTTCGTCGTCATCAGGTTCTGCGGCTGCATAAGTCACTGCCGCAGTGCCAGGATTGGCCTGGGTATGCAAATAACTTTGCGCCAGCTCGTCTTCGGCATAGCTCTCGTCAATAGCGCTGTACGACAGTTCGTCTTCGGCCAGCTCATCAATACTGACAAATGCCCGGGCGTCAGTGCTGATATCCAGCGGCTGAATAGGCAGCGGTTCTATACGCTCGCCAGCATTTGGAAAGAACGCCCGGCTCTGCGTATCTGCGGCGACCTTCATCCCGCTACTGAGCACCACACTGCCAGCCGCTTGCACTGGAGGCGTCACGGGCTCTGCGGCCAACGGCGGTTGTGAGTCAAAACGGAAAATTTCGGGTTGTGGCTGTACCACGGGCTCTGCTTGTGGCTGGTAAGTCGCGCGCGGGTTATCAGACACTGCGGGTGCTGCCACCGAATGCGCAGGCGCCAATTCGCTAAAGTCGGGTGAAGAAGCGCTGTTGGTGTCACCAAAGGTCAGGGCGGGTTCGATGCGCTCGTGCTCGGCGCGCTCCGCCTGAGCATCAGCCGGCTGAATGGCGAAATCTTGTGGCGTTGCTTTGGCTGACTCACTGGCTGTTGCGGTCATCACAGCAGCAGACTGCTGGTACAGCGCACCTTTTTCCTCACTGCGCTGCATTGGTTTTACCACCACAGGCTGGCGGCGCAAACGACGCGAAATAGCCGCCATCGTGTCGTTGAAGTTCCACAGCGCTTTGCCTGCGGCAACCACGACGCGGCCCAGCTCGTCGGCAACCGTCAGCCAGGAGATCCCTGTTAACAAGGTCAACCCGATACAAAAAGTGCACAGCAGGATCAGCGTCGTGCCGACGAAGCTCAGTTGCGGTAACAACCAGGAAATCATCACGTCACCGACCACGCCGCCGCTGCTGTACATGTAAATATCGTCAAAGTTAATACTGCTGATGGCGCAGGCGCTGATCACTGTTAACAGCAAGCCCAACAGCCGCATCCCCAACACAAAATAATCCAGCGACAACAAATCAGTGAAACGACGGAACAGCAGATAGCCACAGAACGCCAGGAACGGCGGCACCAGATAGGACAACCAGCCAAAAACGCATAACAACACATCGGCGACTTCAGCGCCAACCGGGCCGGCGATATTGCGAATATCGCTGTGATAGCCGGTTTGCGACCAACTGGGATCTGCCGGGTCAAAACTCAACAGCGCCAACAATAAAAAACTGGCAAGTCCGAGACAACCGATCAGGCCGACTTCGACCAGTCGCTGCATTCCATTGAGTGAAAAAACCGTTTTAGCTTGCAAGCACGAAACCCTATTTCAAGAAAACTTAAACCCGGCAAAGATACCAGACTCATCAGACGCATGCACCTGCCAACTCAACCTAAATCAAGCCCGACAGAGGATTTCGCTGATTTTTTATCCAGTATCCTTTTTTCAGGCACTGACCGCAACAAAAGTTGTCTGTTTGACCTCTTCCATCACCACATAAGTTCTGCTTTCGCGAACGCTGGGTAACCTCAGCAACGTTTCTCCGAGCAGTTCCCGGTAGGCCGCCATATTGGCAACCCGGGTTTTGAGCAAGAAGTCAAAACTGCCGGAAACCAGATGACATTCGAGAATTTCGTCCAGTTTTTGCACTGCCTTACTGAATTCATCAAAATCCTCAGGCGATGTTTTACTGAGGGTAATTTCGACAAAAACCAGCAAAGCCGCGCCTACTTTATTGGGGTCAACCCGCGCATTGTAACTGAGGATAAACCCCTCGGTTTCCAGTTTGCGCACTCTTTCCAGGCAAGGGGTTGGACTGAGCCCCACCCTTTTCGCCAGTTCGACGTTCGCCAGCCGGCCATCTTTTTGTAATTCGGTCAGAATTTTCCGGTCAATCCGGTCCAGTTTACGGCTGTTCGCATCCACTGAGATAGGCAAGTTGAATATCCTGTATTGAGAGGTTTTATAGTGAATTATGCTGCAAAACACAAATAAAACAATCAGCAATTCCACAATCTCCGCACTATACTAGCGAAAAATTTTTACCCTCCCTACAAGGCAAACAATATGATCATTGGCGTACCTAAAGAGATAAAAAATCACGAATACCGCGTCGGTATGACTCCTGCCAGCGTGCGCGAGCTGGTTGGCCACGGCCACACCGTTTATGTTGAACACAATGCCGGTCATGGCATCGGTTTTGGTGACGCGGATTATGAAGCCGCCGGTGCAAAAGTGCTGGCAACCGCCGCTGAGGTGTTTGCCATTGCTGAGATGATTGTCAAAGTCAAAGAACCGCAGGCGGGCGAACGCGCCATGCTGCGCGAAGATCAGATTCTGTTTACTTATCTGCACCTGGCACCAGATCTGCCGCAAACAGAAGACCTGATCCAGTCAAAAGCGGTCTGTATCGCATATGAAACAGTAACAGACAACCGCGGTGGCCTGCCGTTGCTGGCGCCGATGTCAGAAGTCGCTGGCCGCATGTCAATTCAGGCTGGCGCTCGTGCGCTGGAAAAATCCTGCGCAGGCCGCGGTATGTTGCTTGGCGGCGTTCCAGGTGTCGAACCTGCCAAAGTTGTCGTGATTGGTGGCGGTATGGTCGGCACCAACGCCGCACAAATGGCAGTCGGCCTGGGCGCTGATGTTGTGGTACTGGACCGCTCAGTCGATGTGCTGCGCCGTATCAACGCGCAGTTCAACGGCGCGGTGAAGGCCATTTATTCAACAGCCGATGCACTGGAAAAACACGTGCTGGAAGCGGACCTCGTGATTGGCGGCGTGTTAATCCCAGGTGCTGCAGCACCGAAACTGGTGACGCGCGAGCACATCCGCAACATGAAACCAGGTTCTGCCATCGTTGACGTCGCAATTGACCAGGGCGGCTGCGTCGAGACTTCCAAACCAACCACGCACGCGGAACCAACCTTTATCGTCGACGAAGTCGTGCATTATTGTGTGGCAAACATGCCTGGCGCAGTACCACGGACTTCTACCTTTGCGCTGAATAACGCGACTCTGCCGTTTATCATCAAACTGGCTAACAAAGGCTACAAACAAGCGCTGCTGGACGACCCGCATCTGTTAAACGGCCTGAACGTGATCCATGGCAAAGTGGTGAACCAGCATGTGGCTGAAGCGCTGGACCTGCCTTTCACAGATCCACGCACAGCGCTGTCTGCCTGAATCAGCTGATTAGTTGTGAAAAAGCCTGGGCAATCCCAGGCTTTTTTGTTTTATCGCACGCGGCTCTTGGATCAGACAGCGAGTTTTTTGTCAGTTAACATGGCTTTTTGCAAATAGAGGCCACATCAGAAATCCACCTTGCCATCCCGAATATGTTGCTCGCCACGCTGTTTGGCAAGCTCGATTTGTTTCTGACGTTCGGCAAATGATGCTTTCTGTTCATCGGTCAGACTGTCATGACAATGCGGACAGCTCAGGCCCTGCAGATACTTGTCTGATGCCAGATCTGCTTGCGACAGCGGCATGCGGCAGGCATAACACTGGTCGTAACTGCCTTGCTCCAGACCGTGTTTGACCGCAACGCGCTGGTCAAACACAAAGCATTCGCCTTGCCACAGGCTTTGGGATTGTGGCACTTCTTCTAAGTATTTCAGAATGCCACCATCTAAGTGATAAACCTCGTCAAAGCCCTGTTCCTTTAGGTAAGCCGTTGATTTTTCACAGCGGATCCCCCCGGTACAAAACATCGCCACCTTTTTGTGCTTCGTTTTGTCCAGGTGTTCAGCAGCCCACTGCGGAAACTCACGGAAACTGGTGGTGTTCGGGTTGACGGCATTTTTGAAAGTGCCGATGGCGACTTCGTAGTCGTTGCGGGTGTCGATGACAATTGTGTCAGGATCGGAAATCAGCTGATTCCAGTCATCACCTTTCACATAAGTCCCGACGATGTGGGCTGGGTTGACGCCAGGAACCCCCATAGTGACGATTTCTTTTTTCAGCTTCACCTTAGTACGGTAGAACGCCGGTTCGTCGGCAAAAGATTCTTTATAAGACATGCCGGCAAAACGGCCATCGGCTTCCAGGAAGGCTTTGAGTGCATCAATACCTTCACGTGGGCCGCAGACAGTACCGTTGATCCCTTCCTCTGCCAACAACAAAGTTCCTTTGACTTTGTTCAGCACCAAGTGCTGATACAAACGGTCGCGCAAAGCGACATAATCCGGTAACGACACAAACTTATAAAGCGCAGCAACAACGTACATAACTCACCTTTTATGCAAAGAGCCGGACCGCAAATCCGGAGCAAAAAAACAGCGGCGAATTATACAAGGCTGGCGATAAAGCGCAATCAATGGTGCGAATAGCCGGACAGAAGCGGCACGGTCAATTCCAGCTGATGTTCGCCATCGGTAATTTGCAACTGCTGATCTTCGCGCCAGACGCTGAGCTGCATATGGCCTTTGAGCATATCGCAGCATTGCCGGATGGTCTCATCAGGGATGGTTTGGGCCCGGACATTGTTTAGCCCTTTGACTAATGACAAGGCTTTGTGTTGATCGGCGGCGCCCAGCATCAGCACCACCTGCTCGCTTTGATGGCTGGCTTTGTGTACCTGCTTGTCATTGGGTAAATCAACCTGGCACCACAATTGGTAATGATGCTGCCCACCGAGCGTGAACAGGTCTGGCTTTTTGCCGCCACTGGCTTCGAACGACAGCTGTGGATGTAATTCGTACAAACTTAGCAGGGACAGCAGCCGACGGGCAAAATGTTCGGCTTCTTCCGCCCGAAACGGCGCCAGATACAGTGTTTCACGCAGATACAACCCCTGCGCTGCTGCGCTGTACTGCAGCTCCAGTTTCAGTCGCTTCAGTTGTAATTGCATGTTGGCCTCCGACTGCGGTCACAGCGGCTTTTTTCAGTGTAGAGGCTATGCATCTTGCCGGCCAACTTTATCAGGGACAGGCCGCTACCTTTTGCCGCAGTTTACCGGCGGCTGGTCCTGCTTGTGCTGAATTTGGTTGCGGCGGCCGGCCAGATCAGTAAAATGTTATATCATCACAAACGCAATCAGGTGAACTCATGTTGTTTCGTCGCCACTTATGTAGCCAGGCTATTTCGCTGGCACTCGCCCTGCCGATATTCACTGCGCATGCCGATACTTTAAACTTGCAAGGTCAGGTGCTGGACGCCGCCGGTCAGCCCGTCAAAAATGCCAAAGTCCATGTCCATGGCCGTCAGCAATATGTCTTTACCGATACCGAGGGCCGTTTCAGCCTGCAAACCAAAACCGGCAGTGAACTGCATATTGCCGCCAAAGGCTTTAATGATCAGTTTGTCGCGGTGAGCGGCAATGCGCTAAAAGTGCAGCTCGAGCCTGGCACCATCGAACATCTGCGGGTCTCTGCTTCCGGCCTGCATCATTATGATTTTGACATGGCGCAACCTGCGTCAGTGCTCAGCGGCGAAGCCCTGAAAGACCGCTTAGAGCCCACCATCGGCGAAACGCTGAAGTTCACACCCGGTGTGCACAGCAACTATTACGGCCCGGTGGCCGCTGCGCCGGTGATCCGCGGCTTAGACGGCCCAAGAGTCAAAGTGCTCAGTAATGGGCTGGACAGCGCCGACGTGTCCCGTGTGGGCCCGGATCACGCCATTTCTGCAGACGCCATCACCACCGAGCAAATTGAAGTGCTGCGCGGCCCTGCTACGCTGCTGTACGGCAGCGGCGCTATCGGCGGTGTGGTGAACCTGGTCGACAACCGTATTCCGCGTCAGCTCAGAACGCCACAAACCGTGATTGACAGCCGTTACAGCTCGGTGTCGGACGAGCGCGCTTTTGCGCTCAGTCACGACGGCAGTCTGGACCAGTTTGCCTGGCATCTGGATGGTTTTGACCGCCAGACCAATGCCTTTGACACCCCGACTTTTGTCAATGACGAGGGCGAAACCCAGCGGCAAATCGCCAACAGCGCTTTGGACAACCAAAGCCTGAATCTGGGCGGCAGCTGGGTTGGCAGCCAGGGGCTGATTGGTTTGTCTTATGGCCGCATTGACAGCCAGTATGGTATTCCGGGCCACCACCATCATCATGAAGAAACGGCGGATGAAACCGCAGAAACACCGGTGTATGCCGATCTGACGCAGGACCGTTATGGCTTGGCGGCAGAACTTTACAACCCTTTCGCCGGTATCGAGACACTGAGCCTGCAAACCGCCTATACCGATTATCAGCACGGCGAAATTGAAGACGGCGTTGTAGGGACCGGCTTTAAAAACCGCACGCTGGAAAATCGCCTGAGTCTGGAACACGCCGATTTTTATGGCTGGCACGGACTCTTTGGTCTGCACAGTCAACTGACTGATTTTAAAGCGCAAGGCGAAGAAGCTTTTGCTCCGCCGTCAGAGACCGACAGTCATGCGTTGTTCCTGCTGGAAGAGCGCAGTTTTGGTGCGTTGCAGTGGCAGCTCGGTGGCCGGCTGGAGCGGCTGAAACATCGCGCAACCCTGGCTTCTGCTGCGCATGATCACGAACATGACAGTGATCACGACGCAGACGACCACGATGATCACAGTGACGAGGCCACTCAGGCGGATTTCAGCGCTACCGCGTTCAGCCTGTCCAGTGGTCTCATCTGGCAATTCCAGGACGGTTATCAATGGTCGCTGCAGCTCAGTCACTCAGCCCGGGCGCCGGGTGCCAGTGAGTTGTATGCCAATGGCCTGCATATCGCAACACGCGGCTATGAAGTAGGACTTGGCTATCATTTGCATGATGACGGCGAGTTACATTATTCCGGTAAAGGCGTCGCAAAAGAAGTTGCCAACAATCTGGACCTCGGCTTCCAGAAAACCAAAGGCGATCTGACCTTCAGCTACAACTTCTTTATCAATGAAGTGGATGATTTTATCTATCAGGCCGCAACCGGCCTGACTGTCGCTGACTTGCACGCCCATGCTGAAGATGCTGATCACAGCGATGAGCACGACCATGATGAAGAACACGAACACGGTCATGACGAATATCAGGTTTATCAGTATCTGCAGGCCGATGCCCGGCTCTATGGCGCCGAGATGGCCGTGAACTGGCGATTTGCGCCGGCCCAGCAGCTGGAGTTTTTTGCTGACCGCGTCAACGCCCGCTTAAAAGATGGCGGCAACCTGCCGCGTATTCCGCCTTACAAACTGGGGCTGACTTACCAGTATCAGGGCGAACAATGGAATGGCCAGCTCGGCCTCACTCACTACGGCCGCCAGGATCGTATCAGTGCAGAAGAGACCGAAACCGCCGGTTATACCCTGCTCGATGCCAGTCTGAATTACGATTTCAGCCTGTCGCAGTTTGACCTGACCGCTTATCTCAAGGCCAGTAACCTGACGGACAAACTGGCGCGGGTGCACAGCTCCTTTATCAAGGATGATGCGCCGTTGCCGGGCCGGAATATTTCGTTGGGTCTGACCGCCCGCTTCTGATCCCGCCTGACAAAAACAACCACGGCAGCCTGTGCTGCCGTGGTTGTTTGCTCCTGACCTGCTCTGCCTCAGCTCATTGAGTGTAACCCGAGCTTATTACCGGCTTTATCGCTGAACATACCGATAAAACCGTGTTCACCAATTGAAGTTTTCGGCATCAGCACCACGCCCCCCGCCGCTTCTATCCGGGCAAGCTGGGCGCTGACTTCATCGCAACCAAAATACACGGTGATGCCATCCATCGACGGTTTGGCATCCGGCCCACAGATCAGCGCCCCTGTTGCGCCCGGCAGCTGGTGGTCGGCCGGAAACATTGCCATGTCGTAGGGCGGCATCGACAAAGCTTCAAACTGATAGCCAAAAGCGGCTGTGAAAAATTGCTGGTTAAGCGCCAGATCCGGTGATGGGATCTCAAACCAACCTACCGGGTTACTGATTGCGGCCATCTGTCTCTCCTTTGTCGCGGCAAGGCTTTTAAAACTAGCAGTTGCCCGCGCAACAGACAAATGACTGGGATAAAAGGGGATGTTGCCGTTACCAGCGGTCAGGCAACGCCTGATTTCTCAAAAAAACAAGCCGGCAGTGGCCGGCTTGTTATCAGATCAGATTCAGGGCATTAGCTGTAGCAATGCCTGCAGCGGATGCTTGGGCTTAAAACCTTCGTAACGCTTTACCTGACTGCGACAGGAAAAACCGCTGACCAGCAGCAAATCAGGCGCCGTCTGCGCTACGGGCTGCTGCCAGCTCAGCTCGTACAAAGCGCGCGAGTGTTGCTGGTTCTGTGCTTCATGGCCATAAGTGCCGGCCATGCCACAGCAACCCGTGGTCGTAACCTGCAAAGACAATCCGGCACTGCTGAAGATTTGCTGCCAGCTTTTTTCCGTCGCCGGTAACGCGGTCTTTTCGGTGCAATGTGCAAGCAGCCGGAAAGTCCCACTGCTTTGAAGCGCCGGCAGTTGCTGCTCGCTCAGCCACTCATGCAGCAGGCTGACTTGGTAGTCCCCGCGTGCCGGCCCCAACGCTTTGACATATTCGTCGCGATAAACCAGTACCAGCGAAGCGTCCAGCCCAAGCAAAGGCGCGCCCAGCGCATGAACCTGTTGTAAAAAAGCACTGGCATTTGCCGCTGTGCGGGCAAACTCACGCAGAAACCCTTTGACATGCTGTGGTTTACCATTGGGCACAAAAGGCAACAGCACCGGGTCAAACCCAAGCTTTTGGACCAGCGCCATGGCGTCTGCCACCAGATCGGCTTCGTAGAAACTGGTAAAGGGGTCCTGCACCAAAAACACCAGTCTGGCGCGCTGCTCAGCCGGCAGCGCCCGCAATGCAGCGAGATCAAACTGACGATACTGCCCGACGCGTGTGGCCAGCACCGGTACCGACAATTGCGGCGTATCGACATAACCGACCGCATGTTTCAGCAGCCACGCCACCGGCGGCAATGACACCAGCCGGTTCACCAGCGACGGCGCCTTCGCGAGCCAAGGCGCTGAACGTTCGATGTTACCAACGATATGATCTTTCAGCGGCCGATAGTAGCGACTGTGGTACAACTGAATAAAACGGGCCCGAAACGAAGGCACATCCACTTTAATCGGACACTGGCCGGCGCAGGCTTTACAGGCCAGGCAACCTTCCATCGCTTCCATCACTTCATGCGAGAAATCCGCTTCACCGCGCCATTTGCCGACGCTGTTTTGCAGTTTACTGACGGAATGCTGCAGTTTGGCCTGCAATCCTTCGGCAGGCGCCAGCAATTGCTGCTCTTGTGTTAACACATCCACGCCCTGCTGCTGCATCAGCCGCAGCCATTCACGCATGAGCCCGGCCCGGCCTTTCGGGCTGTGGCGGCGGTCTTTGCTGACTTTGCTGGACGGACACATCGGCGAGTTTTCTTCGTAGTTAAAACACAGACCATTGCCGTTGCAACTGGTGGCGGCTTCGAAGCTTTGCCGTACTTCGGTTGGGATCTGGCGGTCATACCAGGCTCTTTTGCGGCCATCGACACTGACCAGTGCGTCCTGACTTTGCCAAGGCGTACAGATCTTGCCAGGGTTCATCCGGTTCAGTGGGTCAAACACCCCTTTGATTTTACGCAGCTCGGCAAAAAGCTCATCACCGAAAAAGGCCGGCCCGTATTCACTGCGATAGCCTTTGCCATGTTCGCCCCACATCAGACCGCCATATTTGGCCGTCAGGGCCACCACCTGATCAGAGATCTGCCGCAGTTGTTGCTCCTGCGCCGGGTCAATCAGGTCAAGCGCCGGCCGTACATGCAATACACCGGCATCGACATGGCCGAACATGCCATAGCTCAGGCCATGACTGTCGAGTAAGGCGCGAAATTCCAAAATAAAATCAGCCAGTTGCTCCGGTGGCACTGCAGTGTCTTCGGCAAAGGCCACCGGTTTTTGCGCGCCTTTGGCATTGCCCAGCAGCCCGACGGCTTTTTTGCGCATGGCATAAATCTGCAAAATTGCTTTGGTGTCAAATGTCAGCTGATAACCAATCACACCGCTGTCGCCAGAGGCCAGCGCTTGCTGCAACCGCGCTTCAAGCTGCGCAACTTTTTGCTGCATGCCAGCGTCATCTTCGTCGTTGAATTCGACCATATTCAAGCCCTGCATCTCTTTGCCGGGCACATCTTCGATATAGTCTCTGACCTGATGCCAGATAATGTCCTGGCGCGCCAGGTTCAGCACTTTGCTGTCGACAGTTTCTACCGAAGTCGCATTGGCCGCCACCAGAAAAGGCGCATGACGCAGTGCGCTCTCAAAACTGTCGTACTTGACGTTGACCAGACATTTGTAGCGGGCGATCGGCGTGACATTAAGCAAGGCTTCGCTGACAAAACCCAGCGACCCCTCAGAGCCGGTGATCACGCGGGATAAATCAAATTCGCTCAGGCTGTCGTTAAACACATGCTCTAAGTCATAGCCGGTCAGAAACCGGTTCAGCCGCGGGAATTTCGCCAGAATTTGTGCACGAAAATCGCGGCAACTGCCAAGCACCTGCCGATAGACACGTCCTTCCGTGTTGTCCTGCGCTGCTTTTTGTTCGGCTTCAGCCAGCGGCATTTTCTGCGTCTCAAGCACAGTGCCGTCCGCCAGCACTGTGGTGAGCGCCATCACATGATCGCTGGTTTTGCCATACACCAGCGAGCCCTGGCCGGAAGCGTCGGTATTAACCATACCGCCGATAGTGGCGCGATTAGAGGTCGACAAATCCGGCGCAAAGAAAAAACCAAAAGGCGCAAGGAAGGCATTGAGCTGATCTTTAATCACACCGGCCTGTACCCGGACCTGCCGTTTTTCGGCATCGAAGCTGAGGATTTGACGCATATGGCGGGATAAATCCACCACCAGATGCTCGGTCAGCGACTGGCCGTTGGTGCCAGTGCCACCGCCACGCGGTGAGAATTTCAGGCTGGCAAAGCGTGGTTCAGACGCCAACCGGGTCAGCAATTCGATGTCCTGCTGATGACGCGGCAACAAGACCGCTTGTGGCAACGCCTGATAAACGCTGTTGTCCGTCGCAACGGCCAGACGACTGGCGTAGCTGGTTTCCAGTTCGCCCTGAAAACCACGCGCGGCTAACTGCTGACAATATTCGGCAACCAAAGGCGATAACTGCTGCTCTGGACTTAACTTCGGGATCATAACGACAAGGTATTGGCCTGAACGGGCGGCCAGTATAGCACCGCCTTTGGCGAAATTTCAGCTGCAATCACCGGCTGAACTGCGACAAAAATACGGGGATTTCCAGGGTTTGCCGGCCGGGGCCTGTCATTCCTGCCGCTTTTGCAGCACCTCGCCTTCAATCACCACACCGGAGGTTGATTCTTCCCGGCCAGTCTGGCCGGCCTGAGCCTGTTGTTGCTGCTGGTATTGCGCCATTTGTTCCTGCATCGTTTTGATCAGTTTGCGTTTTTTCCACCAAAGATAAGGCAGCAGCAATACGCCAAGGGTCAGGAAAATCATCAACAGCCAGACACCGAAAGTGAGCAGCAACAAAGCACCGCCAATCAGCAGCAACAAATGCAGGAAACCAGGCTTTTTGCCCGTCCCTACGCGGATAAATAACGGGCCTTGAGCTCTGTGTTGCATCTGACGTCTCCTGCAAAGATGGCAAAATAACGATATGGGGCCAAAGCTGGCAAACTCCAGCTTATCCTTTGTAAATTTTTGCGACAGTGCCGATCGCCTCTGCTTTACTCAACACATCCCCGGTATTATCTGGCAATGTGTTCATGCGATTTTGGTTGATGGCGCTGTTTTGCTTTTCATGCTTTGGTCATGCCTGCGTGCTGAAAGTTCAGGTCAGCGATTTTCCACCTTACTCTTATCAAAAAGACGGCGAATGGCTGGGCAGCCGGGTCGTCTTGTCGCAGCGGCTTGGCTGCGAGCTGAACTGCACAGTGCGCTTTCTGGACATTCCGTGGGCCCGTGCGCTGCTGTTGCTGCAGCAAGGCGAGATAGATTTAATGTTTAACCTGACGCCAACGCCCGAACGGCAGCGTTATGCCTGGTTCAGTCAACCGCATCACACCGAACGACTGGGTTTTGCCACCACGTTGACAGAGCCACAGTGGCAACAGCTCAAAAAAGCCGATGAGCTTCGCCAATTCCCCGGCATCATCGCGCTGACGCAAGGCAGCTACATGGGGCCGGCGATGACGGCCTTGCTCAGTGAGCCGGCTTTTCGCCTGAAGATCACCGAAGTCGCCGAGCGGCGTGTCAAAAATGAACTGGTGTTACGGGGCCGCGCGCAGGGGCTGGTGGAAGATTTGGATTATTTACGTTTCGCCGTAGCGAACTTTCCGGAATATCAGACGCTCATCATCACGCCTCTCGTGCTCAGCGAGAGCAAAGTCAGTGCCGGTTTTAGCCGGTTGTCGCCGCTGTTTGGCCGCATCAGCGACATTGAGGCGGCTATCTCGCATTTGCAGCAACAAGGGTTGTGGTATTCGCACCAGCCCTGAGACGAAAGTCGGCTAAAAAAAGAGCATCCCGACCTTGCCTGTCTCTTGCGCAAAAAAATCCCCCGGTGCACACCGGGGGATTTGTGTAGAACGGCAGGACAGTGCGGAGTTTTCGCCTTTGCGCGCAACCGGGCTCTGTCAGCCGGTCCGGCGCCTGTCGGTGAGGTCCTGCTGGGTGGACACTGCGTTTCGACTTCGCGCTACCCTTTCTTTCCGCGCCAGGTTTTTATTTCACACTGATAGCACAGCGCTGCAACGCCCAGACCCGTTCGACGTAGTCTTCAATCGACCGGTCTGAGGTGAACTTGGCGACACTGGCGGTATTGAGCATCGCTTTGCGGGCCCAGCCGCTGCGATCGCGATACCATTGGTCAATCTTCTGCTGCGCTTCGCAATAAGAAGCGAAATCGGCCAGTACCAGATAATGATCGCCCCCCTCGAGCAGACTGCGTTTGATCCCCGCCAGCTCACCCGGTTTGCCCGGTGTGAAATAGTCGGTTTCCAGCCAGTCCAGAATGGCTTTCAACTCCGGATTACCAT
>CBINNO010000034.1:0-24866 GCA_966252055.1 uncultured Rheinheimera sp.
ACCAAACAAACCGGCGAAAATCACGCTGCTGTAAGTCCACATGCCAATATCACTGGCAGGCGCCAGCGCATAAGCTTTGGTCATCGCCATCTGGCCGGCAGCGGCCAGCAGGCCCATGCCGGCAAATGCCCACCACGCGACGGCAGGCAACGGTTGCCAGGCAAAAGGCACCGGCACAAATGAGATCACCGCAGTCAGCAAAGAGAAATAAAACACGATGCGGGCGGCCGGTTCAGTGTCCGACATATAACGAATGGTGGTTTTGGTCACCGCCACCAGCACGGCAGACAACAAACCAATTGCCAGCAGGGTCAGGTTTCCCGGGCTGTCCTGCAGCGGAATGGCGACAAAGACGCCGGCAAAGCCGAGGGCAATGGCAAACAAAGTCAGCCGGCTTGGCTGTTCTTTCAGCCAGAACCGGGCGATCAGCGGCACCACAAAAGGCGATAACAATAACACCAACATGGCCTGGGCCAATGGTAACTGGCTGATAATATAGAAAAAACAATACATGGAGATGATGCCGGTGCTGGCGCGCGACAGATGCAGGTACCAACGGCGGGTTTTCAGAATTGCGGCGCCCTGCAGGTAAATCCAGGGCAGCATGACCAGCAAAGCAAAAAAATTGCGGAAAAACACCACTTGCGCCTGACTGGCAGAGGCGCTGGTCAGCTTGACCAGCGCGCCGATGCCGGCAAAACAGGCCTCGGCGAGCAGCAATAATGCGGCGGCCAGGTACAGAGGGTTAGCGCGCACAACAGACTCCGGCAGGCGACAGCGAAAAAGGCGGCGATTTTAACACAAGGCGCGTTGTGGCCGCGATCAGAACCCGGCATCAGGGCTGTCGCAGCAACTTTAATAAATCGCCGGCAGCCATCGGTTTACCAAACAAATAGCCCTGGATCAGGTGACAGCCGCGCTGGCTGAAAAAGGCCAGTTGTTGTTCGCTTTCCACCCCTTCGGCAATGCAGTACATGCCGAGGCTGCTGGCCATGCTGAGCATGGCGTCGATGATGGTTTCATCATTGCGGTCTGTGCCGATGTCTTTGACAAAACTGCGGTCAATTTTAATGCCGTCGATGGGCAGCTCTTTGAGATACTTCAGCGACGAGTAGCCGGTGCCGAAGTCATCAAGCGCCAGCTGCACGCCAAGCTCACTCAGCGCTTCCATGGTGGCGATGGCGCTGTGGTGGTCCTGCATCAGCGCACTTTCGGTCACTTCAAAGCGCAGGCAACTGGCCGGCAGCTGATATTGGGCCAGCAGCGCGGCAGTTTCGAGCGCAAGGTTTTGTTGCTCCAGATGCCGTGGCGACAGGTTCACCGAGATATAGAGCGGGAAACCGGCCTGATGCCATTGCTGTAAGTCGGTCAGTGCGCGCACCAGCAACGCCTGGGTCATTGGCATGATCAGCCGCAAATCTTCTGCCAGTGGAATAAAGTCGTTAGGGGGAACCAGCCGGTCAGCGTCCTGCCAGCGCATTAACACTTCGACACCAACAATCCGGCGTTGCAGGCTGTCGTAAATCGGCTGGTAGTAGTTAAGAAACTCATTGCGCTGCCAGGCACTGCGCAGCCGGGTTTCGCGCGCCAGTTGCATGTGGGCCTTTTCATTCATCTCCTGAATGAAAAACTGGAAGTTATTACGACCCAGATCTTTGGCGTGATACATCGCCACATCGGCATGCTTGAGCAGTTCAGTGGCGTCGGCCGCATCTTCCGGATAGACCGCAATGCCGATGCTGGGCGACACACTGACACTATGGCCACCAAGCTGCATCGGCTCGGCAATTGTTTTCAGCATCTTGCGGGCGACGTGGCTGATATTGTCGTCATTTTTGTAGCTTTCCAGCAGCACGACGAATTCATCGCCACCGAGGCGCGCCACCGTATCGGTCAGCCGCAGCGTGCTGGTCAGTCGTTTAGCGACCTGCTTGAGCAATAAGTCGCCGATATCATGGCCGAGGCTGTCGTTGATTTGTTTGAATTTATCGAGGTCAATAAAGCAGAGCGCCAGCGAGCGTTTTTCCCGTTTTGCGGACTCAATACCGTGCAGAATACGGTCCATCAGTAAGGCGCGGTTGGGCAGGCCGGTCAGCGCGTCATAATTGGCCAGATAGCGTAAATCGTCTTCTGCCTGTTTCTGCGCGGTGATGTCGGTAAACACCAGCACAAAAAATTCGACCATCTCGCCTTCGCCGACTGCACTGATATTAATCAGCGTCGGGCGTTCCTGACCGTCCGGGCTTTGAATGATCTCTTCGCCTTGCCAGTGCTGATTGGCCAGCATGCCACCGAGCAGCCGGGTGTAGAAACGCCGGCGGCTGAGGCTGATGCCAAGGTCATGATTACGCGGATTGCTGAGGTAATCATCCATATTGCCAAACACATCGGCAAACGACTGGTTGGCCGCCAGCACCCGCTGTTTCGGGTCAAGCAGTACCACCCAGTCGCGTGTTTGCTGAAAGGCTTCACCAAACAGGCGGGCTTTTTCTTTGCTGGCGCGTGTTTCGGTAATGTTGCTGTAGGTACCAATCACCCGCTGTGGCTGATTGGCTTCGGTTTCGGTCAGGCGACCGATATCGCGAAACCACAGCCAAAAACCATTTTTGTGCTGCATCCGGTAGCTGTGGTCAAAAGTTTTATCCGGATCTGCTAAAAAGCGCTGCCAGTTTTGCTGATAACTGTCGCGGTCATCCGGGTGAATGAGCGCCAGATGCTGTTGCATCGACAGCGGATTGAGCTCTTCGCTGTAACCAAGCATTTGATGCACTCTTTGCGCGAACATGCTGTTTTTGGCCACGACATATTCCCAGACACCGCTGTGGACAGCTTCCAGCGCCTGCGTCAGCCGCTGCTCTGAGGTTTTGACTTTCAGATGGGCCTGTGCCAGCAGGCGTTTTTGTGTTCTGCGGTTATGCTGCCACAACACCAGCAGCAATAACGCCAGCACGGCATAACTGGCCAGCGCCGCCGGTGAATACCAGGGCGCCGGATCAATCTGCAGCTCGAGCATTGCGGTGTCACTTTCCAGACCGCTGTGTGGCGCGACGGCTTTGACATAAAAACGATAGTGCCCCGGCTCCAGTTGCGGGAAAGTCACGCTCGGGTTGTTTTGCAGCGGGAAGCGGATCTCCCGGTTGCCTTCCAGCCAGAAGCGGTACTGCATTTTTTTCTGATCACGAAACCCCAGGCTGCTGAAATGCACTTCAATGCCAAGACTGTCGTGGGCAAAGCGGAATTTTTTGCCGTCCAGGTCCTGCAAAGAGGTTGAGGTCACCTGATTGATGGCATCAATGCTGGTGATTGCAATGCTGGGTGGGGCAGGCTGCTCGGTCAGCCGTGCCGGGTTGAACCAGGTCAGGCCGGTATTACTGCCAAACACCAGGTCGCCATTGCTCAGCTTTAAACTGGCGCCAATCGAAAAATCACTGCCCGACAGGCCGTTGTCTTTATCAAACTGCTCAAGTTGCAACGAAGCGGGGTCCAGCCTGAACAAGCTGCGCTGTAAGGCAAACCACAGCTGACCACTGTCGTCGGTTTCACAGGAATGCACGGCATTGCCCGGTAGCAGATGCTGACTGTGCAAATGGTTTTTCAGCCGCAGGCTATTGCCGTCCAGTTGCAACAAACCAAGACCGTTAAAGCTGAACCACAAATGGCCCTGGCTGTCCGGGCACATTTTGTCAGCGAATCTGTCGAGTCCAGGCTGATAAGGGCTGGCTTCAAATAATTTGCGGACCTGATCGGCTTTGGCATCGTACAGCCAGAGCCGATCAGCGGCGCTTAGCACAATAAGATGAGGCTGACCGGGCAACTGGCCGAGGAAACGGCCAGCACGGTGCGGCGGCTCGGCCTGACGCAACGCGCTGAGTTCCTGCAAGCTGCCGTCGGCAGGCTGATAACGATAATACTGCTGGTCGCTGTAATACCAGAAACTGCCATCGGCGGCCCGCCAGTGGCCACGTACATTCAGCTGTAATTCGTTGAGTCGTTGCGGCTCTGCCAGCGGCAGTGGCAACAGTTGCTGCTGACGGGGATCAAACAATTGCAGCGAGTTGCCGCTGCGCAGCCACAACTTTTCCGCGGTGTCGGGATAAATACGGCCGACCACCATCGAAAAACTGGCCGGCAGCGGGTTTGGGTAGGGGACGTTGCTCAGCGCTCTGCTGTCCGGTTCAAAACGTTTTAAGCCCTGAATGGTGCTGATAATCAGCTGATTGGCCGGGCTTTCCGCCAGTGCCAGCACTGCTCTTGGGCTAAACGTCGCGGGAGCCTGCGACAACGCGTCGTCAGAGGCCGTGGCTGGTAATTTCAGATGCTGAAACAAGGTACTGCGCGGATGCCAGTAATACGCGCCCTGACGCTGACTGCCCAGCCAGAAGCCGCCGTCCTTTGTGGCGACCAGTGCAGTGATTTGGTCCTGGTCCAAATCATAACGGGTTTGGGTGAAACGCCATAAAAAGGTCGCGTGCTGCTGGTGCAAATCGGCCTGAAATAATCCTTCACTGGTGGCCAGCAAATACTGGTTCTGGTAGGGCACTATCGCATTGATTTGCAGGCCTTGCAGCAGCGGTGCAGCGGCGGGCGGCGTGTGCTGCGCGTCGCGCAGTTGTTGTTCCGTCAGCTGATACAAGGCTGAGCCTTGAGCCAGCAACAACTGACCTGCTATCACGGTCATGCTGCGGACTGTCTGACTGCCCCGCTCGGTGGCAGCCTGCAGGCGCACCGGCCAGGAGCTGTGGGTCTGCAGATCGTAGGCAAACAGGCCCCTGTTGGTGCCAACTAGTAATAAATCATTGATTTTTTGCAGCATTCTGATGCGCGACATCAGGCTGTTGCCGCCATCGAACTCAAAAATTTTCTCCAGTTGCCGGCCAGGCAAGGTCAGCCGGTAAACGGCTTTGTTGACGGCGAGCAGTAACTGATCGGGTTGCTGTTCGATAACGTCGTGTAAGCGCGGCAGGCTGTCGGTTTCCAGTTGCTGCAGCGCCAGCAGCTGAACCGCCTGTGCGGTTTCCCGGTCCAGTTGAAACAGGCCCTGATTTTCTGCCGCGACAAACAATTGTTGCCGGCTGTCTTCCAGCAGTTTGGTGATGCTGAGTTCAGTTTGTGGGTCGCCGGTCAGATTGACGCGCCGCACCTGGCTGGCATCAAAACGGTTCAAGCCGGAATCGGTGGCCAGCCACAAAAAACCACTGTGGTCGACGTGCAACTGGTTAATCCCGCCGCCGGATAAACCTTGTTCGGTGTTCAATGCAATCAGCAGCGGGTCTTGGGCGGGATTTTCAGCCGGGGCGGCGCTCAGCCACAGTGGCAGGCAGCAAAGCAGGGCAGGCAGCCAATGACTGGCCGAAAGCCAGTCTCGCAAAGCTGCTTTGTACCCGGACATCTTTGTTGCCAAAATTCAGACCTGTCATTGACGTGTGGCGGCGAACATAACGCAGATTTCCGGCAAAAGTCCAGCCTTTGCAGGGTACTGTTATGCGTCAGCGAAAACAGGCCAATAATAAAACAGTAACAATGCCAGCGTCACGCTGAAAATCAGCAGCAGGCTGTTGTCAATTTGTTTACTGAGCCGGATGGCCAGTTGCAGATCGGTAAGCTGCGGCTGCGCCGGCGGGCCGATGCGCGGATAGCGGATTTTCTGCCCGTCAACGCTGACCGGGCCAGCCAGATTGCGTCTGAGCGCGGCGCTCCAGGCGGCCAGCACAAAGGTTGCAGCCCGCCCTTGTGCACAGGCAGGCGTCTGGCGGTAATAACGCAGCGCGGGCCAGAACTGGTACAAAGTGGCGACCCAGCAGCCATACAACCACAAGGCGGGCCAGCTCAGCAGCCGCACTGTACTGGAGACCAGCTGGCCAAAGGGACGATTGACGCGGCTTTTCAGATTCCAGGCCTGATTCAGTTCAAAACACAAACGATAGCTGACCGCCAGCAGTACGCCGCCGGCCAGAAAACACAGCACCACCGCAAACAGCTGATACGCCTGGCGTTTGGCCAGCACTTCAATGCCGGCCTTGCACAAACCTGCCTCTGACAGCGGCTGGCAGTCGCGCCACAGCAGCTTTTGCAAAGTGTCTTTGCAAAGCTGGCGCTGACCACGCGCCAAAAAACCGGCTGCGCTTGTAACTTGCTGACGGCAGGCACTGAAATCCAGACACAGATACAGCAGCACTGCCTCAAAAGCGGCTGGCCACTCTGACAGCTGAGCCAGCGCCCAGCACAACAGCAACACCGGCAACAGCATGACAAACAACGCAAGGGCGCCGGCTAACTGTTGTTGCGCTGCACTGTCGCCGCTTTTGCGCACTTTGCCGGCAATACGCTCGGCCAGCAGCTTCAGCAGTGACCAGGGCTGATAATGCGACGGCAGCGGCGCGAAGCGGGCCAGCAGCAACACGCCGATGAGCAGCAGAGTCTGTTCAACGGCCGGCACCGCTATCCATGCCAGCCAGTTCCCGTCTGAAAGCAGCGGCATCGGATCAGTGGGCTGCCAGCTCGCGCAGCAACTCAACCACCATGGCGCTGCTGTTTTTCGAGGCGATTTCCAGATAAGCCTCAAACGACGTTGGCGACTCTTTACCGGCGATATCGCTTAAGCTGCGGATCACCACAAAAGGCGTATTGAGCTGATAACAAACCTGCGCAATGGCGGCGCCTTCCATTTCGACCGCCAGCATCTGCGGGAAAGTGGCGCGCGTGGTGGCAATGCGCTCTGGGTCACACATAAAGCTGTCGCCGGTGGTGATAAGGCCAGTCTTGGTTTGGCAGAAACCTAAAGCATGAATGGCGCGTTCGGCCGCCGCAATCAGGCCGGCATCGGCGACAAAAGCGGCGGGCAGACGGGGCAACTGGCCGGGTTCATAACCAAAGGCGGTGACATCGACATCGTGGTGGCGCAGCTCAGTCGAGACGACGATATCGCCCACATTAAGCTCAGGATCAAAGCCTCCGGCCGAACCGGTATTAATGACTGCTTTGGGCTGATACAGCTGAATCAATAAAGTGGTGGCGATAGCGGCGGTGACTTTGCCGATGCCGGATTGCACCAGCACCACGTCGGTCCCGTTGAGTTTACCCTGATGAAATTCAAAACTGGCGATGCGGCGGGTCTGTACATCAACAAGCTGGGCGCGCAGCAGGGCAACTTCCTGCTCCATCGCGCCAATAATACCAATCAACTGCATAAGAGGATTTCCGGTGCTGAAAAATCGCTATTATACACAGCTGTCTTTGCCGGCGGTTGCAACAAAGACAGGCTTTTTTCGTGCGGGCTGGCAGCTTGACGTCAGATGGTCAGCACTTTGGCGGCCTGGTCGGTCAGCCGGCCGGCCTGATAATCGCGCAGCGCCTGCTCGATTTCTTCTTTGCTGTTCATCACAAAAGGCCCGTATTGCACCACAGGTTCACGCAACGGTTTACCGGCCAGCACAATAGCCCGCACCGGACCTGTGGCTTGCAGTTGCAGCCGCTCGCCGTCGGTCAGCACCGCGGCATGGTGCAGCGGCACCCGGCTGCTTTTTTCGCCGTTGACCACAGCCAGTTCGCCTTCATAAGGATAAATCAGTGCGTTGTGGCCGGCTGGTACCGCAAATGCCAAGGTCTGTGCGGCGCTTAACTGCAAATCCAGATACAAAGGCGCCGTGCTGGCCGCGTGGATCGGGCCTGTGACAACCGGCAATCCGTCGGCATTGAGCGTTCCGGCGATCACTTTAATCAGCCCCAATGATGCGCCTGCCGGCGATTGCAGCGCCACCTGTGGAATTTGGCCAGGTTCGAGGTCCAGATAAGCCGGCTCCTGCATTTTTTCCGCCGCTGGTAAATTCAGCCACAGCTGAAAACCACGCATCAGGCCGGATTCCTGCTGCGGCATTTCTGAGTGAATAATGCCACGCCCGGCGGTCATCCACTGCACGCCGCCGGATTTGAGGTGGCCTTTGTTGCCGAGGTGGTCCTCGTGCAGCATATGACCGTCCAGCATATAAGTGACAGTTTCAAAACCACGGTGCGGATGCGGCGGAAAACCGGCGATGTAGTCGGCCGCCTGATCGGAACCAAAACAGTCCAGCATCAGAAAAGGGTCCAGCCGCCATTGCGGTTGCAGGCCAATACTGCGGCGGATCTTCACACCGGCACCATCCGACACTTGCTGTGCCGGTAACAATTGCAAAATTTGACGATTCGACATCAGGGTTCTCCTGTCAGCGGGATGGCGTTAGTTAAGCTGAAATCGAATCGAATTAACAGCGCATTGATTGGCACTTTTCTTTCGATATTTTTGAACGAAAGCCGCTTGGGCGGACTTGCGTTAGGCCTGTCAGCGGCCAGGTTGTTGCTGTTCATGCTGCAGCAGCCAGACCTTGCGCGCCAGGCCACCGGCATAACCGGTCAGCCGGCCGTCGGCGCCAATCACCCGGTGACAGGGCACAATAATGGCAATCGGGTTGCGGCCATTGGCGCTGCCGACCGCCCGCATCGCATTGCCTTTGCCAAGGCTCGCCGCCAGCTGGCCATAACTTTGCGTCTGACCATAAGGAATACGGCAAAGCCCTTGCCAGACGCTGCGCTGAAATTCGGTGCCAGCCGGCGCCAGTGGCAGGTCGAATTGCATCCGGTGACCGGCAAAATATTCGGCCAGTTGCTGGCAGCAGTTCTCAAGTAACTGGCGCTGCGCCGCCGTGGCCGCGCTCAGTTGCAAGACCTGTACAGGTGCTGCATGGTTTGCCGGGTCGAGTGTCAGTTGCTGGTGACGTTCGCGAGCCAGCTCCGGTCTTTTGTCCACTTCGGTAAAACCAACGGCCAGCAAGCCCTGGTCATTGGCGCGGATCTCCAGCGCTCCCAGCGGCGTGCTGAGCAGGGCCAGGCCCGTCGATGCAGCGGATTGTGTATCGGTGGCGTGGGGGTTGGCGTTGTCAGGTCGGGTTGCATGCATATCTATATCTCCGCAAAGATGGCTTAGTGGCCAAGGCTGAACCACAGCTGCAGCGTGGCGTAGCTGCGCCAGGGCGCCAGCGCGCTGCCGCTGTTGTCCGGCGTGGGTAAAGATGCGGCAGCGTCACTGATGTTGTCGCTGCTGCTATCTGCTGGTTTGGCAGCCGTTTTCGTTGTCGTTTGCTGTGTCGCTTGCTGTGTTGACAATGGCGCCGCTTGTTGCAAAGCCCTGCGGGCCAGTGCTTTTTGCACGCCAAGGTCGCCGCCCAGCCAGATATCCGGCGCCGACAAGCCGCGCATGCTGGCATAAGCCACAGTCCAGGGCCCAATGCCTTTGATTGGCAGCCATTGCTCGGGCGTTGCCTGCGGTGCCTCGCTGACCAACTGCGCCAGTGCTTTGAGGGTGTCGCGTCTGGCCTGCGGCACTTTCAACATCAACAGTTCGTCTGCGCTAAGCTGAGCCGGGGTCGGAAACTGTTGCCAGCGGGTGGCTTGTGCTTCGAACGGGCCGGGTGCAGCCTGCTCAGTGCCAAGCGCCAGTAACCGATTGAGCTGAGTACGGGCACCGGCCACACTGACCTGTTGGCCCAGTACTGCCCGCACGCCGGCTTCCCAGGCCGACCAGACGCCTGGAATTCGCAGGCCACTTTTGAGTGTGTCGCCAAACCAGGGCTGCAGCTGTTGTTCAATGGTCAGCATGTCGGCATCAAGATCCAGTAAGCGGCGGATCTGTTTAACCACCGGTTGCAGCGTGGCACTGTCCGGCCAGTACAACTGCAGCGACAGCGCTGGTTTTTGCGGCAAGGGACTGACTTCAAACCAGCCGTGCTGCTGGCCCTGACCAGGCGGCCAGTCAATCAGCCGGCCATAACGGTCACCATCGAGCCACTCCAGGCCGTTTAAGGTCCGCTGTTGCCAAAAGCTTATTAATAAATCCCAGGCCAGCGGCGGGCGGTAACTTAATTCCAGCCGGATCACTGGCGTTTTCTCGGTCATACGTTGTCCCCGGATTTGGGTAGGGCTGAGTTTCAGCTGTTGTTTAAAGGCATCATGAAAACGGCGCAGGCTATGAAACCCAGCCATCAGCGCGATATCGGTCACGGAATGAGGTGTCTGATGCAGCAGTTGTTTGGCAAACAGGATTTGCTGATAAAGCGCATATTGTTTGGGGGACACGCCCAGATGCTGCGCAAATAACTTACGCAAATAACGGCCGCTGATGCCGAGCCGCTCACACAACTGTGCTTCGTTGCCTTGCGACAAAGCGCCTTCGTCGATAAGCCTTAATGCGCGGGTCAGGCTGCTGCCGACACCTTGCCAGGCCGGTGAACCCGGCGCGCTGTCTGGCCGGCAACGCAGGCAGGGCCGAAAACCGGCAGCCGCGGCGGAAGCGGCACTGGCAAAATACTGGACCTGTGGTTCGGCCGGAGTTTTGGCCGGGCAGACCGGCCGACAATAAATACCGGTGCTTTTGACGGCGATATAAAACAAGCCATCGAAACGCGGGTCGCGGCTCATACGGGCTTGTTGGCAGACGTCGGTGGTTGGCAGCATCGTCTTTCTCCTGACTGATACGGCCAGTGTAATGCGAAACAGCGTGTCAGATCAGCCGGATCCGGCACTCAATGTGAAATGGCCGGCTGATCGCCTGAAGCGGGCTCAGATATTTAAATCCACTTGCTGCACCAGACCAATGCCACCGGCGCTGTCGAGATAAATACCACTGCGGGCAATACGCGCCAGCAGGGCATCGCCGTCGTACAAACCAAAGGATGTAGACACTGACTGCGCTGAAATAGCGCCGATACCGGCCGCACTTAATGCCCGCCATTGCTCGCCGGGCCGCCAGACGCCGAGCTGTGCGTAGGCGTCGTCACCGGCGTCAATAAAACCATCGGTGTCGCTGTCGAGCGCACTGAGCTCAGCAAAACCGGCGCCGCTGGCCGGGCCAAACAGTTCTTTGCCTGAGTTGACCTGGCCGTCACCGTTGCGGTCATAACTTAAGTAATACTGGCCGGCGGCCAAAGTGGGCAGCGCAAACTGGCGACCGTCGCCAAAAAAATCAAAAGCACTGCTCTGACCGGTCCACTGAAAACTCTGGCCTGTGGTGCTGAGTACCAACGGGTCCTGCAACGACGGCTGCGGGCCAAGCCGCGCACTCAGATATTCCTCTTCAAGTGCAAAAGAGAACGCAAAACTTTGGCTGCTGCCGTCTGACAGCTGCACTTCGCCGCTGAAACTGGCCGCAACCTGCTGATAGCGGTAGCTGAATTCAAATACCTGACCTTGTGCCGCCGCCTGCTGTTGTTGCTGTTCTTTGTGGTCGGCTTGTTGCTGGGCCTGAATTTTTTCCAGTGAATTGCCTTCGATCCAACTGAGCAGTTTGCCACTATTAAGTTGTTCCAGAATGCGCTTGACGGCACTGACCGTTTCGCGGGCGCTGAAACGCATCCCTTCTTCATTTTGTGGTTCGGATGCCGTAGACTCGGTATTTGCCGTTGGCGCGCTGGCTGAGGTTTCAGCGGGCACGCTGGCATTTTGGATTGGCACCTGCAGGGCAGGCAGCGTGATCAGGCTGTGATGCTGGATCTGTTGTTCGCGGGCGCTGAATGTTTGGGTCGCGTGGCTGACGTTCATGGTTCCCCCCATCAGAATTGATGGAATGTTGAACAGGGTGTCGGCAGATTTTGGTCAAACTTTAGGCGTTTTTATGTTGGAAGATTTTTTTCGTCAGCTCAGTATCGAGCCGGACAGCATCAGTTTTCAGCAAACCATTGCGCTGATTGATGCTTTATATGACTTTACGCCGACCGCTTTTGTGAACGGTGAACAGCACAATGCGGCCGGCGAGAACAACGGCTCCTGCAAAATCCTCGCGTTTGCTTTGCTGCACCAGTTGTCGGAGCCGCAAACGCTGCAGCTGTTTGGCGACTATTACCGGTTGGAAGTGTTACCGGACCCCAAAGGCTCCAACCACAGCAATATCCGCAATTTTATGCGCACCGGCTGGGATGGTGTGACTTTCAGTGAGCAGGCGCTCGCTGGCAAGAACTGAAACCCGCGCTCTTTCTTCTTCGTCATGACCGACGCTGAACTCGTCAGAATTAAGGAGAAAGAGCACTGGTGCTGGTGCTCTGGTGCCGGATTCAGGACGGCAGCGATTTTTTCTGGCACTTGCTCAGCACCGATTCGATTTTTTTTGCTGAGAAGGGTTTGGCAATAAAACCGCAGGCGCCGGCCAGAATACTCTGCTGAACATTCTCAACGGTGCTGTGCGCCGTCATGATCACGACATTCGCGCTGGGATTCATTTCTTTCAGTTGTCGGAGTAACGATTTGCCGTCGCAGTCGGGCAGTTCGATGTCAAGAAACACCACATCTTGTTGCTGTTTGGCGTAGCTGCTGATACCGGCACTGCCGTTGGCTGCTTCACTGACCCGGCTGATGCCGAGTAACATCAGGGTCTGGCGTAAATATTCGCGCACTGAGGCGACATCATCGATGATTAACACTGAGTATTCTGACTGCTGCATACAAACTTCCTCTGTCTGGCAAAACGCACAGTAAAACGCTGACTTCCTGTTTCAGTAGTTGTAGACCCTGTGCTGGCATGCCGCAAGGGCATGGCAAGGCGCGACATCCTAACAAAGCTGCCGCCAGCATGCATCTTTTTTAAACAAGCATAGTTGCATATTCACAGGTGAAGGCGGCTGAAAGCTGAACAGGTTGGCTGAATTGTGCGCAATTGGTTGCTTTGGCAGACTTTTTTGCTTTACCTTTAACTTTCGTTTTGTATAATGGCGCCTCATTCCACAGGGGCATAGTTCCAATTGGTAGAACAGCGGTCTCCAAAACCGATGGTTGGGGGTTCGAATCCCTCTGCCCCTGCCAATTCTCTCAGCAAAGCACAGAAGGCTCTGAGATGAATCAACCGGAAAAAGCTGAACCAAAGTTCAGCGGTGTACAGCAACAGCTGCTGCAGTTACTTTCCATCACACCTTTACAAGCATTTTCTGCGGTTAAGCAACCGGTTTCTACTGACGCGCCAGTCGTGGCTGCAGCTGCTTCGACCCGTCTGGCAGTGCCCGGCGTCGCAGATGTGACAACGGAGGCTGCTGCCTTATCTGCTGCCAACCAAGACGTTTCTGCTGCTGGTGAGGCCTTAAACGAGCCATCGCCGATGCCGGTCTGGCAAGATGCTGACCGGCAGCGACCACTGGTGCAGGATGTCTTGCAGGCGCTGGCCTGGCTCGGGTTGCCGGCGCACTGGCAAGTCGCAGCACAGATGACCCATTCGCAAAACACAGATCCGCAGCACTGCCATACAGAAAACAACTGCCATTCAGAAAACAGCAGTTCACAACACAGCAATCCGCTGGACATTCTTCCAGCAGACAACCGCCTTCCAGCAGACAATCGCCTTCCAGCAGACAGCCGCCTGCAAACTGGACAGCGGCAAGCCATCGACTGCCCACCATCTAACGACCAGGCTGGCGGCTGGCAGCTGCACGCTGACGGGCTGCGCAGCGGGGCGCCGGAGAGGTTGCAAACTGCTGAGGCGAAAAAAGCCTTGTGGCGGTGGTTGTGTCAGCAGGCGGCTGTCGCAGCGCCGCAACCCCCGGCTACAGGCCCACAGGAATCATGATGCAACTCAGAGTCGCCACCCCGGCAGACAGCCAGGCGATGTGGCAAGTTGAACAAGCCGCCACCGCGTACCCCTGGACACAAGGGCTGTTCGACAGCAGTTTTTCCGAGCGATATTTTAATGCGGTCTTGCTGTGGCAACAGCAAATCGTCGGCTTTTATATCGGCGAATTCATCGCCGGCGAAGCCAGCCTGTTTAATATTGCCGTGCATCCGTCGATGCAGGGCAAGGGCTTTGGTAAAGCATTGCTGAATGATTTTCTGCAGCAGGCCGAGCAGCGGGACGCCAGTTCCTGCTGGCTGGAAGTGCGGGCTTCCAATCAAAACGCGATTGGCCTGTATCAGCAGTCCGGTTTTCATCAGGTTGGTGTGCGCCCTGGTTATTATCCGGCCGCCAATGGTAAAGAAGATGCCATACTGATGGCGTTATCCTTCACGATGCCGGCGCTCTGACAGCATTCCGCTGATGATTTGTTGCTGCGGGAAGCCGTCGCTTCCTGCTATAATCTGCGCCATTTTTTGCGCCGCGGTAAATACCTGAGCAAACGCCTGAACAAGCGCCTAATCAGACGCCTGAGCAGTTGCCGGAGCAAACACCGCGCGCATCACCGCTTTAACGACAGAACTGGAAGCACCGCAAGCATGGCCAATGCAGAATTTCTTGCCGAGATTAATAAACGTCGCACCTTTGCGATTATCAGTCACCCCGACGCCGGTAAAACCACCATCACTGAAAAAGTGTTGTTATTCGGGCAGTTAATTCAAACCGCCGGCACCGTCAAAGGCAAAAAATCCGGCCAGTTTGCCACTTCCGACTGGATGGAGATGGAAAAAGAGCGGGGCATCTCGGTCACCACCTCGGTGATGCAATTCCCTTATGGCGACTGTCTGGTGAACCTGCTCGACACGCCGGGCCACGAAGACTTCTCGGAAGATACTTACCGGACGCTCACCGCCGTGGACAGCTGTCTGATGGTGATCGACGGCGCCAAGGGTGTTGAAGACCGCACCATCAAGCTGATGGAAGTGACCCGGCTGCGCGATACCCCCATCATCACCTTTATGAACAAAATGGACCGCGATATCCGCGATCCGATTGATTTGCTGGATGAAGTGGAAAGCGTGCTGAAAATCGCCTGCGCGCCCATCACCTGGCCAATCGCCTCCGGTAAAGAATTTAAAGGCGTGTATCACATTCTGCGCGACGAAGTGATTTTGTATAAATCCGGTTTTGGTCACACCATTCAGGATGTTGATATCATCAAAGGTATCGATAACCCGGAGCTGGATGCGCGCATCGGCTATTACGCCGCCGACTTACGCGAGCAGATGGAACTGGTCAAAGGCGCCAGCCATGAATTTGAGTTAGACGCCTTTTTAAAAGGCGAGCTGACGCCGGTATTTTTTGGTACTGCCTTGGGTAACTTCGGCGTTGACCACATGCTGGATGGCCTGACCGCGTGGGCTCCGGCGCCGCTGGCACGTGCCACCACCACCCGCACCGTCGAGCCTTCTGAAGAAACTTTCTCCGGCTTTGTCTTTAAAATTCAGGCCAATATGGACCCGAAACACCGCGACCGCGTGGCGTTTTTACGGATTTGCTCGGGCAAATACGAAAAAGGCATGAAGATGCAGCACGTGCGCATCGGCAAAGATGTGGTCGTGTCGCACGCGCTGACCTTTTTGGCTGGTGATCGCGAGCACGTCGAAGAAGCATACCCAGGCGATATTATCGGCCTGCACAACCACGGCACTATTCAGATTGGCGATACCTTCAGTGGCGGCGAGAAGTTCACTTTTACCGGTATTCCAAACTTTGCGCCGGAATTGTTCCGCCGTATTCGCCTGCGCGACCCACTGAAGCAAAAGCAGCTGTTAAAAGGTCTGGTGCAGTTATCCGAAGAAGGCGCGGTGCAGGTGTTCCGGCCACTGGATAACAACGATTTGATCGTTGGGGCTGTCGGTGTGCTGCAGTTTGACGTAGTCGTGCACCGGTTAAAATCCGAATACAACGTCGATGCGATTTATGAAGCGGTCAACGTCACCACCGCGCGTTGGGTCTATTCGGATGACGCCAAGGCGCTGGATGAATTTAAAAACAAAGCCAGCACCAACCTGGCGCTTGATGGCGGCGATAACTTAAGTTACCTGGCGCCGACTATGGTGAATTTAAACCTGTCGATGGAACGCTACCCGAAAATCAAGTTCCATAAAACACGTGAACACGCGCACGCCGGTTAAGCCCCAGGCAGGAAACAGAATTCAGGAAACAAGATGAATATCAAACAGTTATTAGTAGAAAAAACCAAAGCCGCTTTTGTCAAAGTCGGCTTGCCGGCGGACACCAACACCGGCGTTACGCAAAGCACCAAAGTTGAATTTGGCGACTATCAGATTAACGGCGCTATGGCCGCTGCCAAGCTGTTAAAAACCAATCCGCGCGCGCTGGCCGAGCAGTTAGTGCAGGCGCTGGAACTTGGCGACATCGCCAGCAAAGTCGAAATCGCCGGCCCGGGTTTTATCAACGTCACGCTGAACAACGACTTTTTAGCCGCGCAGTTAAGCGCCGCGGCGGCAGATCCACGGCTGGGCGTCAGTGCCAACACGGCGCCGCAAACAGTGGTGGTCGATTATTCGGCGCCAAACCTCGCCAAAGAGATGCACGTCGGCCACCTGCGCTCCACCATTATTGGCGACGCTGTGGTGCGCGCGCTGGAATTCTGGGGCGATAAAGTCATCCGGCAAAATCACATGGGCGACTGGGGCACCCAGTTCGGCATGCTGATTGCGCATCTGGAAGACAAGTTGGCGCAAGATATTGATTTAGAAGCCGTTGCGCTCGCCGATTTAGAAGATTTTTACCGCGAAGCGAAAAAACGTTTTGACGATGAAGCCGGTTTTGCTGACAAATCGCGGGACTATGTAGTGAAGCTGCAAAGCGGCGACGCCCATTGCCAAAAGCTGTGGCAGCTGTTTATCGACACTTCCGTTAAACACAGCGAAGAAGTGTACCGTAAGCTCAATGTCACGCTGGGCCATGAGCATATCAAGCCGGAATCGGCTTATAACGACATGCTGGCGCCTATTGTTGATGCGCTCAAAGAGAGTGGCATTGCGGTGGAAGACCAGGGCGCGCTGGTGGTGTTCCTGCAGGAACTGGCCGACAAAGAAGGCAATCCATCGCCTTTTATTATCCAGAAAACCGGCGGCGGCTTTTTATATGCCACCACCGATTTGGCCGCCTGTCAGTACCGCAGCATCGAATTAGGTGTTGATCGCATTGTGATTTTCACCGACGCCCGCCAGGCACTGCATTTTAAACAAGTGGAATTAGTGGCCCGTAAAGCCGGTTTATTGCGCGAGCAAACGGCTTATGAACACGCACCTTTTGGCACCATGATGGGCGAAGACGGCAAGCCGTTTAAAACCCGCACCGGTGGCACCGTCAAACTGGCCGAGCTGCTGGACGAAGCGGTCAGCCGCGCTTTGGATACCGTCAAAGCCAAATCAACCGATTTGACTGAGGCTGAAATCGCCGAAGTGGCGCGTAAAGTCGGCATCGGCGCGGTGAAGTTTGCCGATTTATCGAAAAACCGCACCTCGGATTACATCTTCAGCTGGGATGCCATGTTAAGTTTTGAGGGCGCCACCGCACCTTACTTACAATATGCCTACACCCGGGTGCGCAGCATCCTGCGCCGCGCTGGCGTGACCGATGACTTCAATGCGCCCATCGTGCTGCTGGAGACGCAGGAAAAACAACTGGGCCTCAAAGTGCTGCAGTTTGAAGAGACGCTGCAGCAAGTGATGAAAGATGCCCAGCCAAACTTGCTGTGTAACTATCTTTATGAATTGTCTGGTCTTTTTATGGGCTTCTACGAAGCTTGCCCCATCCTCAAAGACGGCATTGAACCGCAAACCCGCGACAGCCGTTTAATGCAGAGCATTCTGGTGTCCAAACTGCTGGCCAAAGGGCTGGATTTGCTTGGCATCGAAGTGATGGAAAAGATGTAAGCTGCCAGACCAACATTGTCAGCAAAGGGCCGGTTCGCTGGCCCTTGTTCATTGCAGCAACCGCCATGAGCTATCGTGGCGACACGCTATCAGGCAAAAAAGGAGTGTGGTGATGAGTATGAATGTGGCCGATATCCGCCGCAGTTACACCCAGGACAAGCTGGATCTGGACAAGTTAAATGCCGATCCTTTTGTGCAGTTTGAGCACTGGCTGCAGGATGCGATTCGGGCTGAACTGCCGGACCCGACTGCGATGTGTGTGGCGACGGTCGATGCTGACGGGCAGCCGTCGCAGCGGTTGGTGTTGCTGAAAGACTTAAGCCCGGCCGGTTTTGTGTTTTACACCAACCTTGGCAGCCGTAAAGCCAAAGAACTGGCGGGCAATCCGAAAGTTTGTCTGCATTTTCCCTGGCATCCGCTGGAGCGTCAGGTGATTGTCTATGGCACCGCCGAGCGGGTGCCGACCAGTCAGGTGCTGAAGTATTTTACCTCCAGACCCAAAGAGAGCCAGCTGGCGGCCTGGGCGTCTGAGCAAAGCCGGCCGGTGTCGACCCGGCTGGCGCTGATGCAAAAGTTTGCCGAGATCAAACACAAGTTTGCGCAGGGCGATATTCCGGTGCCCAGCTTCTGGGGCGGCTTTTTGGTGAAACCATATAAAATCGAGTTCTGGCAGGGCGGTGAGCACCGGCTGCACGACCGTTTTATGTACAGCCAGACAGCGGACGGCCAGTGGGCCATCGAGCGGCTTTGCCCTTAATATCGTTGTTCTTCGGCGCTGTTGACCTGCAGATGGGTTGAACTGTGGATCTGTTTGCGTGCGGCTCTGCCGGCCTGCTGATGGATTAAACTGCGAATGGGCTACACTGCAGATGGTTTCAACTGTTGATATGTGAAAGCGCAGAAGCCGGGCCGCAGCAACACTGTGTTGAGCGCCACGCCACTTGCTGGGTGGCGGATAACTTTTTATGCTCCGTCAAAAGTTGAAGCTTAAGACGGAGCGACGATGCATTTACAACCCACTTTACAAGGCGACAGCCTGCGCCTGCTGCCATTACAACCCGACCATCTGGCGGCACTGACGCAAGCTGCTGCCGATCCGCTCATCTGGCAATTACACCCCGAACCGACCCGTTATTTACCCGAAGTGTTTCGCGCAGTGTTTGACTCTGGCCTCGCTTGCGGCGGCGCTTTTCTCATTACCGACAAGCACAGCGGCGAAGTACTGGGCACCAGCCGTTATTACGACTATGACCCAAAGGCCAAAGCCGTTGCGATTGGCTACACCTTTCTGGTGCGCTCGCGTTGGGGCGGGGCGACCAACAGCGAGCTGAAACAGCTGATGCTGGATTATGCTTTTTTGCATCTTGATACCGTCTGGTTTCATGTTGGCGAGCAGAATCTGCGCTCGCGCCGCGCGGTGGAAAAACTGGGCGCGCGTTACAGCCACACCGAACAGACAACACCGCAAGGCCAAAGCAGCACTGCCCCCAGAAACACTGTGTTTTACCGGCTGGAACGGCCATGGTGGCAACAGGCAACTCGTTGATAAAAAGCAACTTATCCACCTAATTATCCAAATGATTAGCTGGCGAATAATTAATCAGATCGCAGTTTGAGTGCGCGCCCGCTAGCATATTCACCAGTTGGATAATTTAGCGGAGTCCCGATGCAAGCCGTCAAATCTTCAGGCCGCCCCAAAGGCGACAGCGACACCCGCGCGATGTTGCTGAAAGCCGCGCTGGAACTGTTCACCCGTGATGGTTTTCAGGCGGTGACCACCCGTCAGATAGCCGCCCGCGCCGGCGTCAATACCGGCATGATCCGTTATTACTTTGTCGACAAAGCCGGTTTGTTTGAGCAAATGCTGCGCGAAACTATCGCGCCCTTGCAGCAGCTGATGCAGCAGCAGGCCAGAGCGCAGGCGCCGCAGGACCCGGCCGACATGATTGCGCTGTACTACCGGGTGATGGCGCCCAATCCCGGCCTGCCGGTGCTGATTTTCAGCGCGCTGCACAGCCCACAGCGGCCTGAGCATCAAATTGTGCGGCAGGTGTTCGCCGGTTTTGTCAGCCAGATGCTGCAGAATTTTCTGCAGGTGGTGCAACAGGACGGCGTGCTTAAAGCCGGCGTCAGCACTTTACCGGCGCAAATTTCTTGTATCAGTCTGGCGGTGTTCCCGTTTTTATTACCTCCGATGTTGCGTGAACTTTTTGGTGTCACGCTCAATGACAGCTTTTTACAGCAGTTGGCTGCACATCAGCGCATCTTGCTGCAACAAGGCATTCTGCAAAGCCGCTTGGCAGGAGATCTGACCGATGAGAACTGATGCGTTGTTACTGGCAGTGGCGCTGGTGCTGGCAGGCTGTCAGGGCCAGGAGCCGCCGATGGCTTATGGCTCGCTGGAACGTGAACGGGTGCTGCTGACGGCCACGCAGCCGGAGCTGATTGTCAAAGTGCACAGGCACAAAGGCGAAGTGGTCCGGGCGGGCGACGTATTGCTGGAGCTGGACCCGACCGCTTCGCAACTGAAAGTCGCCAAAGCCGGGGCCGAGCTCAGGCGCGCCGAAGCGCTGCTGAACGAAGCACAAAACGGCAGCAGGCCGGAGCAAGTGGAAGCGGCGAAGGCGGCGGTCAGCAAAGCCAGTGTCAGTCTGGCCGATGCCCGCCGTCAGCTGGCAAGGACCCAAACCCTGCGTCAGCAAAATTTGCTGGCACAGGCGGGGCTGGAGCAGGCGCAGCTCAATGTCCGGCTCAGCGAAAACGAGCTGGACGCGCAGCAACAACGGCTGGCGGAACTGCAGCATGGCGTGCGCAGTGAACAAATCAGCCAGCTGCAACACAGTGTGGACAGTGCCCGTCAGAGCCTGCTCTTGGAGCAAAAAGCGCTGGCAGATTTAACGGTCCGAGCCAGTCGCGACGCACTGCTGGAAGATTTGCCTTATCAGTTGGGCGAACGGGTGGTGCAGGGCGCCGTACTGGCGGTGCTCGCAGCCGACCACAGTTCTTATGCGCGGCTGTACCTGCCAGAGCGGGCGCTGGCAGGCGTGCGTGTCGGCCAGCAGGTGCAGCTGCAGGTTGACGGGACATCAGAGTCCATCCCCGGCAAAGTCCGTTTTATTGCCAGCGAAGCCAGTTTCACGCCTTATTACGCGCTCAATCAGCATGAACGCAGCCATCTGATGTTTCTGACTGAAGTCAGTCTGAGTGCACCAATGCAATTGCCGGCCGGTTTGCCGGTACAGCTGGCCATCACGGAGGTGCGTGATGAGTGATGGCCGTTTTAGCAGCGCTTATGCCGTCGAGACACGCGCGATGTCCCGCCGTTTTGGCGATTACTGGGCGGTGCGTGCGCTTGATTTACAAATCCCGACCGGCTGTATTTACGGTTTTCTCGGGCCCAATGGCTGTGGTAAATCGACCTCGATCCGGATGCTGACCGGCCTGCTGACGCCGACCTCAGGCGACATTCAGGTGCTCGGTCAGTCGTTGCCGGCGCAGGCCGAGCGCATTCGCCGCCAGCTCGGTTATATGACGCAGAAGTTCTCGCTGTACGACAATTTGACGGTGCTGGAGAACCTGCAATTTGTCGCCAACATCTACGGCCTGAACCGGCTGGACGGCCAGCAGCGTGTCCGCCAGTTGCTGGGCTTGTATCAATTGCAGGACAAAACTGCGGTGCGCGCCGGCGCGCTCAGTGGCGGCCAGAAGCAGCGTCTGGCGCTGGCGGCCGCCACTTTGCATCAGCCGGCTTTGTTGTTTCTAGATGAGCCGACTTCTGCGGTCGACCCGGAAAACCGTCGCGAATTCTGGGAGCGGCTGTTTGATTTGTCAGATGCCGGCACCACGATTCTGGTGTCGACGCATTACATGGATGAAGCTGAGCGTTGCCATCGGCTGGCCATTCTGGAAACCGGTGAAAAACGCGCCGACGGCACACCGGCCGAACTGATGGCGCAAATGGCCGCCGAGGTGGTGGAAGTCAGCGGGCCTGACTTGCGCCAGCTCCGGCTGCGTTTGCTCCGGCAACCGGCGGTGTTGTCGGCGGCGCAATTAGGCCCGCGGCTGCGTGTTTTGCTGAAAAAAAGCCATGCACTGGGCCTGGCCGGGCTGGACGCGTTGCTGGGGCCCGGTTATCAGCTCGAAGCGGTGCGTCCTTCACTGGAAGATGTGTTTGTTGCCAATACCGGAGCTGCGTATGCTGAGTCTTCGCCGCATTAATGCGATTTTTATCAAAGAGATTTGGCAGCTGGCGCGCGACCGCATCACCTTTGCCATGATTGTGATGATCCCGCTGGTCGAGCTCATCCTGTTTGGTTATGCCATCAATACCGATGTGCGTCAGGTGCCGGCAGCGGTGGTCGACTACAGTCAGACCAGCGCGGCCCGCCGCCTGGTGGCTGATCTGAGTGTGAGCCAGGTGGTGAATTTTCAGCTGCAGACCCCCAGCGAAACGGCCGCACTGGCCGCCTTACAGGCCGGGACTGTGCAGGCGGTGCTGGTGATCCCGGCCGATCTGGAGCGCCGGCTGGACGAGCGCAGTAAAGGTGATTTACGCCGGCCACTGGCCCAGTGGATCAGCGACGGTTCTGATCCGATGGTCGGCGGGGCTATTGGCGGTCTGCGGCAGATGCCACTGCCGGTGGACAGCCCGCGTGCCAGCCCTTATCCGCATGACACGGCGGTGCCGCTCAGTACAGTGTTTGAGGTGGTCCACCTTTACAACCCGGAGCGGCGCAGCGCGGTGAATGTGGTGCCGGGCCTGATCGCGGTGATCCTGACGATGACGATGATCCTGTTCACCTCGGCCGCCATTGTGCGCGAGCGCGAACAAGGCAATCTGGAATTTCTGATCAACACGCCGGTGCGGCCGCTGGAGCTGATGCTTGGGAAAATCCTGCCGTATATTTTTATCGGCGTGGTGCAGGTGGCGATTATCCTCGGCATTGGCCATCTGCTGTTTGCGGTGCCGTTACCAAGCCAGTGGGGCTCGCTGGTGGTGGTGACTTTGCTGTTTATTCTGGCCAGTCTGACGCTTGGTTTATTGATCTCGACCCGCGCCCAGACCCAGCTACAGGCGATGCAACTGACAGTGTTTATCCTGCTGCCGTCGATTTTGTTGTCTGGTTTTATGTTTCCTTTTGTCGCCATGCCCAAACCGGCGCAATACATTGCCGAGCTGCTGCCGGCGACCCATTATGTCCGGCTGGTGCGCGCTGTGGTGCTCAGAGATGCGCACTGGACGATGCTGACAGCAGATGTACTGGCGCTGTGCCTGTTTATTGGGGTTGGCATGACGCTGGCGACGCTGCGGTTTGCCAAAAAACTCGATTGAAGCAGCGGTGGCTGTCGCTTAGCCAGCCTGGCCGGTTGCCGGCTAATGTTGAATGGTCAAATTGGAATGGATAGTGGCCGGCATTCAATGGCCGGCACTCAATCGCCAATCTTTAATATCCGATGTTCCATGGGGTCAACAGTCCTGTTCCGCCTGCCAGACAGCGCAAAAGCCTTGTCGTCGCGGGCCTCGCTGGCTCAGTCTGCTTGCAGGCCTGGCTGTCTGGCCGGTTGCCTGCGCGAAGACAACAATAAACAAAAAACAGGAACAGCAAAATGAATAAGTTTTGGGGCAGCGTGCTGCTGGTTGCACCGACGGCCGCCCTGGCGGCCAATCTCGATGTCGCCAATCAAATCCGCCATGAAGGCTTGTATCAGTCCGAAGTCATGCAAACGCTGGAGCATCTGACGGACAAGATTGGGCCGCGGCTGACCAATTCGCCGCAAATGCGCGAGGCCAGCCGCTGGACATTGCAGCAGCTCAAAGACTGGGGGCTGAAAAACGGCCAGCTGCACGCCTTTGAATTTGGTCGCGGCTGGAGCAGCGAAGCGTCCAGTATCACGCTGACAGCCCCGCGCCAGCTCAGTTTACATGGCATGCCGGTCGCCTGGACGCCTGGCACCCAAGGCGCCGTCAGCGGCGAAGTGATGTTGTTTGACGTCAACACCGTCAGTGAGCTCAGCGCTTTTGCCGGCAAGCTCAAAGGCAAAATCCTGCTGATGGGCGAAGATGAAAAAATCGCGCCGCCGCATACCATCATTTTTGAGCGTTTAAGTGCCGGCCGGCTCAGTGATCTCAAAGAAAGCAAGCCGGATGCGCGGCCCAGTTACGAGTCGGCGATGAACGAAGCCGGCCGGCAAAAACGCCAGCAGGCCTGGCTGTTTAACAAGGCGCTCAATGACTTTTTAGTGAAAGAACAAGTGGCGGCGGTGATTTATCGTTCCAGCCGTCAGGGCGGACTGCTGCGGGTGTTTGGCAAGTCACACCGTTCGGGTGAGTCTTTTGGCGTGCCGGCGATGATCATCGAACAGGAAGATTATGCCCAGCTGCTGCGGATGCTGGACCGCCGGCAGACGCCGGTGCTGAGCCTGGATATCAAAGCGCGTTTTCATGACGACGACAGCAAAGCGCACAACACCATCGCGGAAATTCCGGGCAGCGACAAAAAAGCCGAAGTGGTGATGGTCGGCGCGCATCTGGATTCCTGGCATGCCAGTGACGGAGCGGTCGACAACGGCGCCGGTGTGGCTGTGGCGATGGAAGCGATGCGCATTTTGCAAAGCCTGCAAATAAAGCCAAAACGCACCATCCGCATTGCACTTTGGTCCGGTGAAGAGCAGGGGCTTTATGGTTCGCGTGCTTATGTCAGCGACTTTATCGCCAGCCGGCCAGAGCCGACTGATCCGACCGAAAAAGCCATGCCGCGTTATTTGTGGTCCAGTCCGGGTTGGCCGATCAGCCCCAAAGCGATGCATGAAAAAGTGTCGGTCTATTTTAATATGGACAACGGCAGTGGTCGCTTCCGCGGTATTTACACCGAGGGCAATATCGCGGTTAAACCATTGTTCAGCGACTGGTTTTCGCCTTACGCCGATTTAAGCAGCGGCGTGATTTCGCCGTTGTCGACCGGCGGGACTGACCATGAGGCTTTTGACGATGTTGGCGTGCCGGGCTTTCAGTTTATTCAGGACCCGCTCGATTACAGCACCCGGCTGCATCACACCCATATCGACTCGATTGACCATGTGGTGGAAGATGATCTGAAGCAGGCGGCTGTCATTATGGCGGGGTTCCTGTATGAAGCGGCGATGGCCGAGCACAAAGTGCCACGTAAGCCGATGCCGGTGGCGCCGTCGGACGCCGTGCAGCAGCGCAAAACGCTCGACAGCAACAAGCAGCAGCGCAAAGAAACGCTCGACGCGCAGCAGACGCTGGAGAGTTATCA
>CBINNO010000035.1:0-24419 GCA_966252055.1 uncultured Rheinheimera sp.
TGAAATCTGAAATCTGAAATCTGAAATCTGAAATCTGAAATCTGAAATCTGAAATCTGTACAGCGGCAGTCGCCAGGCCCAAGGCTGCCGGCTGCCTGAGTTGTGATTGTCCTTACCGGAGTTGAATTGTGCTGCAAGCTATCCATCATGTTGCGGTGATCTGCAGCGATTACCCGCGTTCCCGTCATTTTTACCACGAGCTGCTGGAGCTGCCGCTGCTGGCCGAAAACTATCGCCGCGAGCGCGACAGCTGGAAGCTGGATTTGCAGCTGCCGGATGGCAGTCAGCTGGAACTGTTCAGCTTTCCGGGCGCCCCGGCACGGCCGAGCCGGCCGGAAGCACAAGGCCTGCGTCATTTAAGTTTTGCGGTGGCTGATGTGCCGGCGACGGTCGCCTGGCTCACTGCCAAAGGCATCGTCTGTGAACCGGTGCGGATCGACCCATACACCGGCGCGGCTTTTACCTTTTTTCAGGACCCGGACGGCCTGCCGCTGGAGATTTACCAGCGTAGCTGAGCGGGGTTGTCCCTGTTCAGCCGCGATCAGCGCGGGCTGGCAGGTGCAGCCACGACGGGTGCGGCAGCAGGTTCAGACGTTGTGCTGTCATGCTCTGCCAGCAATGTCGCCGGTTCCGCTTGCAGCGGCAGCGCCGCGCTCGCCTTGTACTGAAAGCTTTGATAATCATGACCCAAGAGCGCAGCGACTGTGCTGGCGACCTGACTTTGCAGCCAGGGGCTGGTGGTCCGCACCAGGCCACGCGCCGGAATAGCCGGCCCCAGCGCCGCCAGCCAGATCTGATCTGAACCTTCCACGCCATTGCTGAACGCCGCCAGTTGTTTCATATAACCGGCGACCGCCCGACCGCTGGCATGGTGCTGCCAGCTGGCGGCGCTGTTGCCCCGGCCGTGATCGGTGGTGATGATGAGCGTGGTCTGGCCGGCATAAAAAGGGTCCTGCTGCAGTTGCTGCCAGAGGCCTGCAATAAACTGGTCGGTGCGCTGAATGGCGCGCAGATATTGGTCGTACTGGCCGTCATGGGCAAAATCGTCGGTTTCGCCATAAGCGACATACAACAACCGCGGTTTTTTCTGTGCCAGATAAGCCAGCGCAAACTGTTGGGTAAAGACATCAAGCCGCACTGCTGTCCAGGGGCTCGGGGTCTGACGCTGCAATTGATTGAGCAACTGCAGCTGTGGACTGAGCGGGCCGGCCATCTGTTCGGTCATCGGCGCAAAACCAGCATTGACCGGCAGGCCGCTGCGCTTGGTGTTCAGAATGTAGGGCAACACGTCCCAGGAACCAACAGCCGCCACCTGACCGCTGAATGCCGGTTGCTGATTCAGCCACTCCAGCACTGTGACATTCGGGTTGGCGATTTTACCGTTGCTGTTAATCGCCGGGTCCGGGTAACCGCTCAGCAGTTCGTTGTAACCCGGATAAGAGAAATGCCAGGGATTGCTGACCTGCATCGCCGAACCGCGGCGACGGTCGCCCACCAACAAGCCCTGCGCGGCGATAGTCCGATGAAAGAACGGCATCAGCTGTTCGGCGCTGTGAGGCAGGCTTTGTTGTTGGTCCGGATGGCGCAAAAAGCGGCTCTGTTGCAGGATGGCCGGGTCGGCACCGTGAAACAGTTCCTGCCAGCGCAGGCCGTCAATACTGACCAGCACCACTTTGGGCTCGGGCACTGTGGGTTCTGGCGGCAATGGCAAGTGCTGACGGGCTTGGGCCGGACTGCCGGCAACGGCGGTCCACAAGCACAGGATAACGGGCAGGGTGCGCAACATCTCAGTCTCCGGTCTGGTGATCCCGGAATTGCAGCGTACAGAGCCTTTGTGACAGCGCCGTGCGACGCCGATGGCAGTTTGGTGAAATTGCCAGCGTTCGCGGGTGCACTGGCTTGTCTGCCGGCAGGCCGCTAAGCTGGTTAGCTGTGTGGAGCCGGCTGCCCGGCACCGGCAACCGTTGTCAGACAGCACTTGCAGACCACACGTTTCTTGCCACATGCTTGCGACGATATGTTGAGACCACACTGCTGAAACAGCGCTCCTGAAACAGCGCTCCTGAAACAGCGCTCCTGAAACAACACTGTTGCAGCAACGCTCGCGAAATAAAAAGGACCCGCCAATGACTGACTCTGCCAATACCGTGTTACTGCACCGGGTGATCCGGGCGCCGGCCGAACGCATTTACCGCGCTTTTCTCGACCCGGCAGCTTTGGCCAAATGGCTGCCGCCGCACGGTTTTACCTGCACAGTGCACCAGCTGGACGCCCGCGTCGGCGGCCGTTTTCAGCTGAGTTTTACCAACTTCAGCGCCGGTGGCAGCCACAGTTTTGGCGGCCAGTATCTGGAGCTGGTGCCCGGCGAGCGCTTGCGTTACAGCGATGTGTTTGACGACCCCAATCTGCCCGGCCAGATGATCACCACAGTCGAATTGAACACGGTATTTTGCGGCACCGACATTCGCATCGAACAAAGCGGTATTCCGGCGGCTATTCCGGCTGAAGCCTGTTACCTGGGCTGGCAGGAATCACTGGAACTGCTGGCAAAACTGGTGGAAGCGGAGATCCCGGCGGGAGAGTGAATCGCGCAAGAACTGCGACTGCGCCCTGTTTACAAATCACGAGTTACTAGCCACCAGTTACAGGCCAAGAGTTACAAACCGCAGGCGGCATCGGTCAGCAGATGACGCCAGCGGGGATACTGGCCCACAGAGCGCCTGTTACTGCGCCTATATCGCCCGTGTCGGCCCGCTGTCGTTGCGACCAACCACCGCTTTGCCACGAGATGGCTGCAGGCAGCTGCAGCAGACTGTGATAATCTGCTGTTTTTTGCATCCAGAGATTTCCAGATGTCCGGCGATTTTAGCTTCCAGCAGGCTTTCGAGGCCTTTAGCAGTGCTTTGGCGAGCGTGGTGTTTTATTCGTTTAATGTAAGCGGTGTGGCGATTCCGGTCACGGTGTTGTGGCTGATGTGCGGCGCCATTGTGTTCACTTTTTACCTGCGGTTTATCAACATCCGCGGTTTTGCCCATGCCGTGCGGATCCTGCGTGGCAAATACGCCCGGCCCGATGATAAAGGCGAAATCAGCCAGTTTCAGGCGCTGACTTCGGCGCTGTCCGGCACTGTCGGTACCGGCAATATCGCCGGTGTGGCGGTGGCCATTACGCTCGGTGGCCCCGGCGCTACTTTTTGGATGATAGTGGCCGGCTTTTTAGGCATGACCACCAAATTTGTTGAATGCACGCTGGCAGTCAAATACCGGCAGATTTTGCCGGACGGCAGTGTCGCCGGCGGGCCTATGTATTACATCAAAGCGGCGCTGGAAAAATACGGCCTGCCCCGGCTGGGTAAAGTGCTGGCCGGCTTTTTTGCCATCGCCTGTGTTTTTGGTTCGGCCGGCTTTGTCCATGTGAATCAGGGCTTTGTGCAGGTTAAAACGGTGACCGGCTTTGACAATGCCTGGTTGTTTGGGCTGATTTACGCTGCGTTGGTGGGCCTCGTCATCATCGGTGGCATTAAAAGTATCGGTAAAGTGACGGCGAAGCTGGTGCCGCTGATGTGCGCTATTTATCTGCTCGGTGCGCTGGCGATTATTGGCCTGAACTACAGCGCTATTCCGGACGCCATTATGACGATTCTCAAAGGGGCTTTTGCGCCGGAAGCGGCTTATGGCGGCATGATTGGCGTGCTGATCCAGGGCTTTCGCCGGGCGGCTTATTCCAACGAGGCCGGGATTGGCTCTTCACCGATCGCCCATGCGGCAGCGCGCACCAACGAGCCGGTGTCGGAAGGGTTTGTCGGCCTGCTGGAGCCTTTTATCGACACCGTGGTGATCTGCACCATTTCGGCGCTGTTAATTGTCATCACCGGCGCTTATCTGCAACCTGGGCTGGATGGTGTGCAAATTTCTTCTTATGCCTTTGCCACCGCCTTTGACTGGTTCCCGCTGGTGCTGATGATTGCGCTGTTGCTGTTTGGTTATTCAACGGTGCTGAGCTGGGCTTATTACGGCCAAAAAGGCTGGGGTTTTTTATTTGGTGAGCGCAAAACCAGCATTCGTATTTATAAAGTACTGATTTGTTCAGTGGTGGCGATGGGTGCTGTGCCCAATGTGCTGGCGGTGTTTGATTTTATCGACTCGATGATTTTCCTGATGGCAGTGCCAAATATTCTGGCGCTGTATCTGCTGTTGCCGGAAGTGCGGCAGGATTTGCAGCTTTATCTGGCGAAGATCAGAACCTGAGCTTTGATGCGGTGCCGGCAATGATTTGCGATGCCGGCACCCTGCTGATTTATGGCGGACTGCCGGAGTCAGCAGCCAGCAAATCGTCCTGCCGAAGCTGCTGTAACCAGCTTTGTTCATGTTCCGCCGGCACACTCAGCCAGAAACGACGTCCGTCCGTCAGGCGCAGCTGATAAAGCGCTCCGGGGCCGGCCGCCAGAAACACAGGGCCGTCAGCCAGCTTGTAGTGGCCTTTTTTACTCCAGTGCAAATCGAGGCCGTTGCGGCGGTACAGCCGGTGATCCTGCAGGCGGCCTGGTACTGCTGTGACGCTGTGGCGGGCGATTTCGCCCGTTGCCTGATAAAACAACCCTTCTATTTGCAGCTGCCGTTGATGGACGGTAATTTTGCTCAGCCAGATTTCGGCGCACAAACTCAGTCCTGCGACACAACTGACGCCAATCGCCAGCCACCAGACCGCAATAGGTACAGGTTGCAGCTTCCAGTGGATCAGCGCAATCGGCAGTGCGGGTAACACCACACAGACGGCGAATAACAGCAGAAAGGTCTCTGCGGGTAACTCAAGGTGATAGCTGAGCATTGCTTGTTCCTCGCTGGTACTTGTGTTCTATCATCAGGCTGAGTTTCTCTGCCATGGCGGTTTCATCGTCTTCATTGAGCCGGATGATGCCGTTGGTGCGCAAAGCCGAAAACAGGGCCACGGCCTGTTGTTTTTCCAGTTCAATCCGATTGCGCCGTTGCAGCTCAGTGCTCTTGACTTTGAGCGAAAATGCCGACATCACACAGTGGTTTTTTTCCATACTTTTGGATAACAAAATCACCGGTTTTGGGGCTGAAAATCCGCCGACGATACGGCATTGATCGGTGCAATCCTGACAGCCGACACATTCGTCGCCGCCCGGTGGTGGCTGTGGTGGTTCTGGCGGATCCGGTTGTCCGCAGTCTGCGCCCCAGCCGCAGACTGCGACCTCGCCATAAACCGACAGGTAAACAGCCGCATTTGCAATCGCCAGAATATTCACATCGACGGCGACCCAGGTTGCCGCAACCACGGCAACAAAGGCTATCGCGACGGCGGCAATGCCGACACTGTGTGGCTCTGCATGATCACTGAGCTGAGAGCTGTTCAGCAGCGCAACCAGATCGCCGGGCAGTTGTTGCAGATCGGCACCAGGCTGCAAACCTGCCAGTTTTTGCAGGTTCGGAATATCGGCAATGGCCCGCTCCAGCTGCAGCCGGACTTTTGGATCTGTCCGGATAATGTCTGACAGTTTGCTGGCAAGCGCTGAGGTGGCATCTGAGGCAAAAACACCCCGCAGTCTGAGTTCATGTACTAAAGATTCATAGTCCCCTTTTCTGGCATACATGGTCAGCTTCGGATCGGCTAAGGCCATCAGAAAACGATGTTCATAGCTTTGTTGAATACGTTCTTTCAGCTGGGTGGAAAATCCACTGTGGCTGTACATGGCGGCATATTTGTCGACATCACCGCCTGCCGCCACCATCCGGTGCCAGAACAGGTTGATTTCCTCAATGTCACGGCTCACTTCGGCTGGTAACAGCTCGCTGTTCAACGGCAGCCGGATGCCTTTGGCAGGCTGGACATGATGTGTCTGGATACTGTCAGGTGTGCCATATAATCGTCGCCCTTCGTCAGCTGCAGCCACCTGCAGAGCGTTCAGCCCTATCAGGCCAAACGCGGCATATTTGTGATCTTTCAATTGGTTACACCCCGTTGATGTGAATGAGTTGGCTGGATTTGTATTTGAAGTAGATATCTGGAATTTTCTGCCGGAAGTTGTCCTGCAGATAACGGACAGCGTCCTCGTTCTTGTGCAGGATCACGCAGGCCTGACACTGGTGAGTTATCAGCTGAACGGTCGGGGAGTCTTCTCCCAAAGCGTCTTTCAGGATTTTGTAAGGACCTTCGACCCGCAACCACAATTTCAGGAAGTCATCCTGTTGTTGGTCCCGGTAATTTTTGATCTGATCGATACTGCCCAGCTTCATTTCAGGGATATGTTCGAAGGTCAGGCCGCAACAGGCTGACAATTGTTTGTGCGGCGTCACCACGACATTCTGAAACACCTGCTGGCAGCCTTTTGCCAGTTCTTCCTGATCAATTTTCTCCCGCAGGTTGCTGTCTTTGTGAAATGGCATCCAGGCGTTCGACACCAGCCTGAACAAAGGATCTTTACTGCTGAGCAGCCGTGCGATCAGCGGTTGGCTGGTGATGCTGCTGAGGCAACCTGACTCTTCGGTATCTTTTTCCACAGCGACGAGTGTATAGATGCCGGCTGTATGCAGGGCGGTCACCGCATTGACAATAGCGCTTTCCGGAACCCACTGCTGATGGTCGAGCCCGGTGCTGATGTTGATCTCGGTGATGCCTGCCTGCGTTAGTCTGGCGGCGACTTTTTCAGCATTGCTGCTGGATTTGGCCCAATAAGCATTGGTGACACAGCGGGTCCTGCGGCCGAGGCTGGTGGCAAATGCAATGGCGTTAAACAGGGCATCTTTGAGCATAAAACACTCGCCGCCGGAAAAGACGACCAGCTGAATGTCGGGGTACTCCGTAATGGAAGCCTGAATGGCGGTGATGATCTCCTGTTCTGACAGCTTTGCGGTAATGGCCGGCGTACACTCAAAGCAGCAGTCCTTACAAGCCGCGGTGCACTGGTAGGTCGTGATCACCGTCATGATGGTGGGTTTTATTTCTATATTTATCATGGGACCCTGATGTTTATTATTTGTATATTTTTTGTGTAAACCTCGACAAATGATAATGAGATCAATTATCAATATCAACATAGGTTGATGTGAATGTGACAAAGAAGTGTTATTTTGCAACGGCAATGCCGCGCGTAACGGTTGAGTGCCGCGCTGGCTGTGATCACTGAGGGTTGAAGACACACATGATGTTGGATTGCAATAAACTGACCGCTGCCGAGCTATATCCGCTGCTGGCCGGCACCGTAGTGCCACGGCCTATCGCCTGGGTCACGACCGTGGATAACCAAGGGCGCAGCAATCTGGCACCCTTTAGTTTCTTTCAGCTGGTGACGGACGCACCGCCGACGCTGATGCTGTCGGTCAACCGCAAAGCGGACGGCAGCCAGAAAGACACCAGCCGCAATATCAGCCAGACCGGCCAGCTGGTGATCCATATGGTGAGCCCCGCTCAGCTCGAACTGATGAGTGCCAGCGCCGGCGAATACGCGCCGGGCGACAGCGAAATTGACGCGCTGCAGATTGCCACAGTCGCAGCCGCAATGGTGCGCCCGCCGCGCCTTGCCGACAGTTTAGTCAGTTTTGAATGTGAACTGGTGAGTCACACGCCTTATCCGGCGGATGCGCCAGGCTGCGATATTATCCTGGCGAAGATTATCTGCCTGCATATCGACGACAGTTTGCTGACCGACGACCGGCGGATCCGCCATGACCAGGTCGACTGGCTGGCCCGCTTAGGTGGGTTGTGGTATTGCCACAGTCAGCAGGCCGACAATGTGGCGCTGGCCCGGCCTGCGCAGTCGCCCCGTCGTTAAACGGGGGCTGTTTCGGCCTGAGGGCGCAAAGTTCGCTTGGCCTGCTCAGTGCACCAGATAAGCGTAAGCGGTGGTAAAAGCCGTTTCCTGAAAGCCCTTCAGGCCGGTGTCTTTAAAATCAATTGCCAGCGGGTGGGTGGCTAACTTGTCTTTCAGTGCGGCATTGCTGGCGATCACGGTTTCGACGGTGCTAATCAGCTGCAACGCGGCTTCAATTTTAAAGCCCACTGCCGAGCCGGCGAATTTGCCTTTTTGCGCGCGTTCCCGCACGACGAATTTGCTGATTTTGTAGTCTTCGGCCAGTTTGGCCATGGCGAACTGAAACTTTTGCAGCTGTTCCTGCTCCTGATCTTTCACCAGTTGGACCCGCACTGTGCGGCAGTCCGGTAAGGACATCAGGCCATCTTTGAATTCCATCAGACATAAAATGGCTTCGCTGCCTTTAATATCTACGCCGCATACCCGCATGTTGAATCTGCCTTTGTTGCACCGGCGCCAGCCGGTTGAGTGAAACTAACAGTAAAAACCAAAGCCGGCTATTATGCCACGCCAAACAGGCGGGCCCAATGTTTTTACCGCAGCAGAGCCGTCACAGCAGCATACAGGGGCATAAAGCGGGGAAAGCAGGCAGGAAAACAGCCCGAAGCGGCAAGGCAACAGCAGGCCTCGGGCTGGCCGCGACAACGCAGGCAAAACTTGCTGCGCGGTCGCGGTGAACAGGATCAGACGCCGGCCTGACGGCCGGTTTGGCGCTGTTGCCGGCGCTGTCGCAGCGCCAGTTTCCGGCGTTCCTGTTCAGGGTCCCATTGACTGACGGCGATATGCCGGCACAAGTGCCACAAGCTTTGTCCCTCGCGCCAGAGCGCAAGCAGGGCCAGTGCCATATTGCTGGTATGGCTTGGCAGGATAGTGTCGCTGGCTTTCATCATCGGGTCCTCCTGTGGCCTGGCTGGCCAGGCGTTATTCCGCGGAGCGGCTCACGCTGTTCAGCTGTCTGACCAGCAGTTGCAGGTTATGCTCAGTGATGGCGTCGGCTTTCAGGTTCACGGCCGTCTGAAAATCTGACAGCGCGCCGGCTTGGTCCTGCGCTTTCAGTTTCGACACGCCGCGGTTGCTGTAGGCATAAGCCTTCAGCTTGCGGCCTGATTCACCTTGACCGCGTGAAGCATAACGGGACTGAATGACAGCCTGATTACAGGCGGCTGGTGCCATCAGCGTGGCGGTAGCAGTCAGTTGGACACAACGGTTCATGGCGTCATCAAACTTCAGTTCGCTGGCCGTTGGAGCGTCTGTCTGATGCTGCTCATCCGCGGTCAGCTTGACCATTTTGTAGCTGCTGGCCTGGCTGGCGAAGGTGGCGGCCAGTAAACCTGCAACAAATACCGAGCTGATTGTGGTACGGATTAAAGTGGCGTGTGTAGATGCTTTCATCAGATGTTCCTCCATCAAACAGCGACCTGTGCCGCTGTTGATGAAAGCTTAAAGCGCTTGCCGCCGCTGTGACAAACGACAAAACTGCAGCCGTCAGATGATGGGAATTCAACTGTCGGCGCCTTGGGCTACGACAGCTGAAAGCGTGTCAGCACCCAGTCGATCAGCAGCTGAATTTCCGGTCTGTGCTCAGCGCTTTCGTGCTGCACCAGATAATAATGGTCGCGGGTTCTGAGCTCTTCTTCGTACAGCCGCACCAGGCTGCCGCTGTCGAACCAGGCTGTGCTGATAGGCAGCGGGATCAACGCGACGCCCAGGCCCTGCTGGGCGGCACGCGCCACGCTGAACATGCTGTCGAGCTGAATAATTTGTTTGGGTCTGAAATCGTCAAAACCGGCCTGATCAGCCCACTGGTGCCAGCACCAGGGCCGCGCCTGATGCACGATCAGCGGCACCTGATCCAAAGGTGGCAGGTCTTCATTTTGCAGCCTTTCGTACCATTCCGGGTTACAGGCCGGCACGTAGCTGATCGGAAACAGCTGATAGCTGATTTTGTCGGTCGGTTTGCTGCTGGCCAGCACGATTTGCAAATCGGTGTGGCGGCCTTGTTCTGCGCGGGTTTTCACCGTTTCCAGCTGTAAATTAATGGCCGGATGCAGTTCAGACCAGCCGACTAAACGTGGCACAAAAAATTCGCTGGCAAAAAATTCCGGCAGCGTGATGCTGACTTTCTGCTCGCGTTGCTGCTGGCAGAACTCCTGCACTGTGCTTTCAATGCCCTGCAGCAGCGGTTTGATCGCCTGATAAAACTGCTGGCCCTGCCGGCTCAGCACCACAGCGCGGGTCTGGCGCTCGAACAGTGAAAAACCCAGCTGTTCTTCCAGTTGTTTAATCTGATGGCTGACCGCCGAGGGCGTCAGATACAGCTGACGGGCGGTATCTTTAAAACTTAAACATTCGGCCGCGACACAAAAACAGCGCAGGCCACGTAACGGGGTGTGCACCGCCATAAGCAAAACTCCTGACTTGGCTCCGGGGATCTTGTTCCCAGGAAAACGCTTACAATGCAAGGGCTGTGCTAAAGGCTAACGTGTTGTTTTGTATGAATAATCAGAACAAGTGAAGCCAATTCATGCATGACTTTGGCGCAGGCTTGCATTGTTTTGGTGCAAGAAACAGCAGCGGTGGCGTCAACCGGATGGCTGAAAATACCGGCTGCCGTGTACCGGCCGGCCGCCAAGGCGTTTTTCAGAAAATCGACTGGCGGGTCAAATCGGTCAGCCGCTCCAACGCATAAGTGCCGAGCGCCGAGTTATGGCTGGCGTCCAGCCCCGGCGACCAGACGGCCACAGCCGCTTCGCCCGGGATCACTGCGACAATGGCGCCACCGACGCCACTTTTGGCCGGCAAACCGACCCGGTAGGCAAAATCGCCGGCGGCGTCATAAGTGCCGCAGGTCAGCATCACAGCGCTGATCCGTTTGGCGCTGCTCTGGTCGAGCACCTGCTGGCCGCTCCAGGGCACTGTGCCATGATTGGCCAGAAAGCTGGCGGCGCGCGCCAGTTCTTCGCAGGTCAGCGTCACTGAGCACTGGCGGCAATAACTGCGCACCACCGCCGAAACTGTGTTGTGCAGATTGCCAAAATCTTTGATCAGATGGGCGATGGCAAAGTTACGGTGGGCGGTTTGCAGCTCGGATTGCGCCACTTTGAGGTCAAAGTCCGGCGTGTTGCTGCCACACAGCTGGCGGATAAACTGCAGCACGGCAATTTCCGAGTCGACAAAGCGACTGGCCAGCAAGTCGGTGATCACCAAAGCGCCGGCATTGATAAAAGGATTGCGCGGTTTACCGCGTTCATATTCCAGCTGCACCAGCGAATTAAACGGGTTGCCGGAAGGCTCTTTGCCCAGCCGCTGCCAGATCCCGTCCCCTTCGCGGGTATAAGCGAGCGCCAGGGCGAACAGCTTCGTAACGGACTGGGCGGAAAAACGCGTCTGCGCCGCGCCAATGCTGAACATCTGGCCATTAAGCCGGTAAACCGTCATACCAAATTGGGCCGGGTCGACGGTCGCCAGCTGCGGAATATAACTGGCGACTTTGCCTTCACCGAGCCGCGGTGCCACTTCCTGCCAGATTTGTTGGAGGATGGCAGGGTAATCGACTGTCGTGGCAAGGTCCGTCATGGTTACTCCCGGCGAAATCGCCGATAAAAAAACAGCAGCGCCTGCTGTTTGCCCGGCGCTGTCGGGTGCTAAACAGGGCTAACAGTGTGTACTATAAGCATTTTTAAGCAGACGGGGAGTGCCATGCTGGAACAATTCTTCAAATTAAGCGCCCATGGCAGCACAGTGCGCCGCGAGGTGGTGGCGGGCCTGACGACGTTTGTCACTATGGCTTACATCATTTTCGTCAATCCGGCGATGCTGGCCGAAGCCGGCATGGACCAGGGCGCGGTGTTTGTCGCCACTTGTCTGGCGGCGGCCGTCGGGTCGGTGCTGATGGGGCTGATCGCCAATTATCCGATAGCGCTGGCGCCCGGTATGGGGCTGAACGCCTTTTTCACCTACGGCGTGGTGCTGGGCATGGGGCACAGCTGGCAGACCGCGCTCGGTGCGGTGTTTATTGCCGGGGTGCTGTTTTTGCTGCTGAGCCTGTTTAAGGTGCGCGAGTGGATCATCAATGTGATCCCGCGCACGCTGAAACTTGGTATTGCCACCGGCATTGGTGCTTTTCTGGCGATGATTGCGCTGAAAAATGCCGGCATTATCGTCGCCCATCCGGCGACGCTGGTGACACTGGGCGATTTAACCGCAGCGACGCCTTTGTTGTCGATTGCCGGCTTTTTCCTGATCGCCGCCGGCCATGCCCGCGGCTGGCATGGTGCAGTATTGGGCGTGGTGTTGCTGATGACGGCGGTGGCGCTGCTGCGCGGCGATGTGGCTTATCAGGGGCTGGTGGCGATGCCGCCGTCATTAGCGCCGACTTTCCTGCAAATGGACCTGGCGGCGGCACTGGATGTGGCACTGTTGAGCGTGATTTTTGCCTTTTTGTTTGTCGATATTTTTGATAATTCCGGCACTTTGCTGGCGGTGACGCAAAAAGCTGGCCTGGCGGACAAAGACGGCAATGTCGAGCGGCTCGGTGGCGCGCTGGCGGCCGACAGTTTAGCCGCGGTCGCCGGGGCGGCACTGGGGACTTCCACCACCACCAGCTATGTCGAAAGTGCCGCCGGTGTGGCTGCCGGCGGGCGCACCGGCCTTACCGCCATCGTGGTCGGCGTCTTGTTTGCGCTCTGTATTTTTATCGCCCCGCTGGCGGCGATGGTGCCGGTTTACGCCACCACCGGCGCGATTTTCTACGTCGCTGTGCTGATGTTGTTTAACCTGCAGGAAATCGACTGGCACGACATCACTGAAGCGGCGCCGGTGACGGTCGTGTTGCTGCTGACGCCGCTGACTTTTTCGATTGCACACGGCATCGCGCTGGCCTTTATCACCTATGCGCTGACCAAAGCGCTGTGCGGCAAACACCGCGAGGTCAGCTGGAGCGTCTGGCTGCTGACGGCGCTCTTTGTGCTGAAAATTGTGTTTTTGAGTTAACCCTGATTATGCCGGCGGCGACAAAGTGGTGAGTTGGCGCAGCCGGCTGATCGCCTGACTGATTTCCGCTTCGTTGCGGGCGGCAAAACCAAACCGGATGGCACCGGCTGACGGCACGACAAAAAAAGCCGGATCTGCACTGAGCCGGACCAGCTGCGGCCAGTAAGGTCTGGCAAACTCCAGCCAAATCGCCAGCCCACCGGCAGGGACCTGAAAGTGCACCCGGTCGCCAAGCTGAGTGGTCAGTTCACGCACACAATGGTCGCGACGGCTTTTGTAGAGTTTTTTGCATTTGCGGATATGGCGTTTTACCTCACCGCTGCTCAACAGTTCGGCCAGTGCCAGCTCGGTCACCGGATTGCCTTGTCGGTCGATCAGCAGAATTTGCCGTACTGCCTGCCTGATGATGTCGGGATCTGCGACCAGATAACCAACCCGCAGACCCGGTGCGAACACCTTTGACAAGGAACCAATGTGTAGCACCCGGTTGGCGCCGGGCAAGCTGGCTAAGGGCGGGATCGGCCTGCTGTCAAAATGAAATTCGTGGTCATAATCGTCTTCCACCAGATAAAAATCGTGTTGTGCTGCCAGTTGCAATAACAGCAAACGGCGCTCCATGCTCAGCGTCACGGTTGTCGGATAGTGATGATGCGGCGTGGTGTAGACCGCCGCGACCCGGTGACAGGCCAGCAGCTGTTGTAAGTGACTGACATCCAGACCTTGTTGGTCGGTGCGCACACGCAACACGGTAAAACCGGCCTCTTCGAAGGCGGCGAGTGCCGGACCATATGTCAGCTCTTCAAAAATCATCACGCCCGTGGCTGGTTTTAACAGGCGTGACAACAGGTAAATCGCCATCTGGCTGCCGCGCACGATGCAAATCTGGGCTGGGGTCAAGCACAGATAACGTTCCTGGATCAGCATCCGCTGCAGCGCCAGTCGCAGCGCGGCACTGCCTTGAGGATCTCCGTATCCGAGCGCCTGTTGGCGGCTGGCAGTGATCAGAGCCCGTCTGTACGCACGAGCCAGCAGTTCGTAGGGGATCAGGCGTTCATCCGGTATACCGTCGTTACTGCCGTGCGGTACAGGTGATGGCGGGTCGGGCAACCCGGCCTGCGGCAGCGGTCGCGGCTGAGCCAGCAGTTGTTGATAGGCGCTGGCGGGTTGTTGGTCCGGCAGGCGCTCTGACACAAAAGTCCCGCGTTTGGGCTGAGCTGTCAGCCAGCCTTGTGCGATCAGTTCGTCGTAGGCAATTTGAATCGTTTTCCGGTTCAGGCCAAGTGCTGCGGCCATGGCGCGGGAACCTGGTAATAAGGCTCCGGTTGCCAGCCGGCCGGCCACAATGTCGGCGATCAGCTGGTTGACCAAGCGGGTATGAATGCTGTCGCCGCTGCTGTGCTCCAGCCAGACACGCGTTTGCCACGGACGTAACATAGCGCCCTCCCATTCTGGACCATCACTTATTATAAAACTGGATGTTTTTACTGGTCCAGTACCACCTTAATCTTGCCCCTGCCGCGACACAACCCCGGAGGGCAGGATGATGAAAACCGCAGATGCAACCAAACAACAACTGATGGCACAGGCGCAGCAGCAAATGGCTGCTTTGCTGCCACAAGGTCAGCTGACAGACCGGCAGAAGCTGGCACTGACCTGTCGGATCTTATACGACCAGGGACACGATGCCGGCCTGGCTGGTCAAATCACTGCGCGGACCGGCAATGGTCAGACATTTATTACCCAGCGTTTTGGTCTGGGTTTTGACGAAATCAGCGCAACCAATCTGTTGGAAGTGAATGCCGATCTGGAACCGGTGGAAGCCGCTGTGCAGGCGATGCCGAATCCGGCGAACCGCTTTCACACCTGGATTTATCAGCAGCACCCTGAGGTGAACTGCATTATTCACACACATCCGACCCATGTCGCCGCGCTGTCGATGCTCAGAGTGCCGCTGATGGTGGCGCAAATGGACACCTGCAGTTTGTACGACGACTGCGCTTTTCTGGCTGACTGGCCGGGCGTGCCGGTTGGCAACGAAGAGGGGCAGATCATTTCGGCGGCGCTTGGTGATAAACGTGCCATTTTACTGGCTCATCACGGTCAGCTGGTGGTCGGCCGCAGCATTGAAGAAGCCTGCCATCTGGCGCTGATGATTGAGCGGGCTGCCCGTTTACAACTGCTGGCGATGGCGGCCGGGCAGATCCAGCCGCTGCCGGCTGCTTTAGCGCAGGAAGCGCATGACTGGCTGTCGACCGACCGGCGCAGCCAGGTCAACTTTGCCTACTATGCCCGCAAGGCACTGAAATCCCACCCTGACGCAATTTGAGGAACTTCTGATGAAACTAAACGGTATTATCGCGTATCCGGTCACCCCATTTCAGGCCGCTGGCGGCGCACCGGATTTGGTGGCGCTGAGCCAGAATATTGAGCTGCTGCTGGAACATGGTTGTGCAGCTGTTGCACCGCTGGGCAGCACTGGTGAGAGCGCGTATCTGAGCCTGACGGAATGGCAGCAGGTTGCCCGCCATACCGTGGAGGTGGTCGCCGGCCGTGTGCCTGTGCTGATTGGGATCGCTGAACTGACCCGCGAACAGGCAGTGCACAAAGCCCGCTTCGCCGCCAGTATTGGGGCTGACGCCATTATGGTGATCCCGGTGTCGTACTGGAAACTGACCGATGACGAAATTTTTGATTATTATCAGTCAGTTGCCAGCGCGACATCTTTACCTGTGATGGTATACAACAATCCGGCGACCAGCGGCGTGGATATGTCACCGGAGCTGATTGTGCGGATGTTCCGGGCGATTCCCCAGATCACCATGGTGAAGGAAAGCACCGGCGATATTCAGCGGATGCACAAGTTACAGCAACTGGCTGGCGGCGAGCTGCCGTTTTACAACGGCAGTAATCCATTGGCACTGGCTGCTTTATGTGCCGGCGCCAGCGGCTGGTGTACCGCAGCACCGAATTTGTTAGGTGCTCTGCCGGGACTGCTGTATCAACAAGTGCAGGCAGAACAGCTGGCCGCTGCCAGGCAGAACTTCTACCGACAGCTGCCGCTGCTCAGTTTTATGGTGGCAGGTGGTTTGCCAAAAACAATCAAAGCAGGGCTGGCGCTGAAGGGATTGAATGTCGGCATTCCGCGTCAACCGCTGACTACACTGACGGAGCCGGAACTGGCAAGGCTACAGCAGCTGCTCAGCCAGCTTTGACAGGCTATCAGGTGCGGCTGCAGGCCGCCGCAAGCCGCACCGGCCGCCACAACGGCTGCCGTTGTGGCTATCTGCGCAAGCCGCTGCTGCCGTTTATCCTGCGCCTGTGCCTTTCATCACAAAGTGGCGCGACGCGCATTGTCGCCTGATTACATTTTTGCTACTTCACCGGGCTGATGTAAACAGGATGGAACGATGTGGCGAACAAGACTGATGGCTGTGTTTCTGCTGTGCGCTTTAAGCGGCTGCAGTGTCTGGGGGCGTTTTTCTGAAGGTTATCTGCAAACCAACGTGGCGCTTTATGAAGCGCAGCCGGCGGCGGTGCAGCAGAGTTACCCGCAATTTATCCAGCGGATTTATTTTACTTCCAGTTTGCTGGTCAACCCGCCTGAGCAGTGGCGACTGCGCTTGTTAAGCCCGTCGCCGTTGCAACTGCCGGCACGCATCCCGCTGGTGCTGCGTTATCGGTTGGATGAAGAAATAACCGAATACCACAGTGAGTGGCAGCAGGTGCCGGCTCAGACTGCCTCGGCTGAAACGGGCAAGCCGCCGTACATTTATCTGCTGCAGCCGGCCGACAACATCAGCCAGACGCCATTCTGGCAAGGTTATCAAAAGCGGTTGTGGCAATCTGACAAACCGCGTTTTGATTTTATGCTGCAACCAGAGCTGGCCGGGCCGACCGATCAGATAGCGATTGAATATCAGCTGGCCGGCCATGGAGGTTTTTTGTCGGCCGGCGATTTTGCCCGCAAGTTGTTTGTCGGCTCAGAACGGGTGCTGGCGGGCTTGTGTGAGCAGTCTGACTACCGCTACCGCAAAACCAGCGCCTGCGGTCAGGTGGTGGTAAGGGAACTGCCGGCTGCAACGCCGGCAGAGGCGCCGGCCAGTGCCAGCAGGGCGCTGTCCCGGCAGCGGCCTTGATCTGGTCACTCATGCCGGCAAATCCGGTCTGGCAAGCTCAGTCGAGCCGCGGAAAGCGCTCTGCGACCGCGCTGCCGGTATATTGCGCCACCCAGCCGGTGGCGTTGTTAAACAGCCGGATGGCGGAAAAACGCGGCGCGCTGCCCATATCAAACCAATGCGGCGTGCCGGCCGGCACTGAGATCAGGTCCTGCTGGCAGCACAGCACCTGATAAATTTTGCCGTGCAGATGCAGACAAAACAGGCCCTGACCACGCACAAAAAAGCGCACTTCATCTTCGCTGTGGGTGTGTTCGTGCAGAAATTTCTGCCGCAGCATGGCTTTGTCCGGATGGTCCGGCGACAAGGAGATCACATCGACGGTCTGATAACCTTCCTGTTGCTGCAGCAGCGCGATTTCGCTGGCGTACGCTTGCAGGATGTCGTCGTTGCTGCTGTGGTCTGTCACTGCAGCCGGGGTGGGCCAGCGGCGAAACAACACGCCGGCGTGGCCGAGAATTTCGCTGATCAACAGGCCATCGTCCGTTTGATTGAGCAAAGTGGCGGTGCGGGCGTCGAACAGGCGTAACAGGCTCATCACAAGGTCTCCAGATAACGGGCAACCTGATCAAAGTCGGTTGCCAGCGGATGATCGGTCGCCGGCTGGCCGTCGCGGCACAGCTGCATCGTTTGCCAGCCGTCCTGACGGGCGGCATCCAGTTCGGCCGGCACGTCGGATAAAAACAGCAGCTCAGCGGCTGGCAGCGCCAGCGCATGACGGATCGCCTGATAAGCCGCTGCCTGCTGTTTGGCGCCGGTGCGGGTATCAAAATAGCCGCTGAATAACGGCGTCAGGTCGCCGGCCACGCTGTGGCGAAACAGCAGTTGCTGCGCCGCCACCGAGCCGGAACTGAATACCGCCAGCCGGATACCGGCCTGTTGCCAGGCTTTGAGCTGTGGCGCCACGTCGGCGTACAAGTGGCCGTGAAAATCGCCGTGCTGATAACCAAATTGCCAGACCATGCCCTGCAGGCTTTTCAGCGGGGTGATTTTCTGATCTGTGGCTATCCAGTGCAGCAACTGGTCAATCACGGCGTCAAGCGACGCGTCCGGCTGCGCCATCAACTGCCGGCAGGCCGCGATTTCTGCGGCGACTTCAGCCTGTTGCTGATTGGCCCGGACAAAAGCCGGCAAGCGGGCGGCGGCGTAAGGAAACAGCACCTGACTGACAAAACGGATGTCGGTGGTGGTGCCTTCAATGTCAGTGACAACAGCGCGAATGGGCAACAGCGGTATTCCTCAGCGGTATTTTTTAGTGGTATTTCTCTGTGAGTTGCGGGCAACAAAACAGGCTCAGATCAGGCCTTCGATTTTAAGCCGTTCCAGCTCGCAGGCAATCAGAAATTCCCAACCTTCCAGATGCCGGCGCGCCTGCTCCAGGCTGTCGCCCCAGACATACAAGCCGTGTCCGCGCACCAAAAAGGCAAAATTGAGCTCGCCGGCGCGCTGGCGCACCTGCGCCGCCAGTTGCGGGATTTGTTGCGTATTGTCAAAAATCGCCAGATCCAGCAGCTGCTCGTGGCTGTGGCAGCCTTCGATGGCTTTTTGCATTTCATAGCCAGCAAACGGATGGCCGTCGGCACGAATTAACCGCGAAAACACCGTCGCGCTGACTGAATGGGTGTGCAGCACCGTTTTGCAGGCCGGAAACAGCTGATACAACGCCACATGCAGCGCAGTTTCCGCGCTGGGCGTGCCGCTGCAGTGCAGGTCGCCGTCCGCCCAGCTGACATTTAACAAATCCTGTGGGCTCAGCTCGCCTTTGTCTTTGCCGGAGCGGCTGATCAGGCAGCTGTCCTGACTGGCCCGCACCGACAGGTTGCCGCCGGTGGCCGGCAGCCAGTTTTTCTGCGCGAGCCAGCGGCCGAGCGTACACAAACCGATGGCATAAGGATTCAGTTGATGGCTGGTTGTCATATTCATCTTTATGTTTAGACGTCTATACGTGAAACTGTCCGAAATCATAGCATCGTGAACCAAGCCGGCCAAGTCGTTTTTCGGCCGGACCAGGCACCGCCTGCGCCAGCGCAATGTTGCGCGCAGTGATTCTGTGTTTCGCTGCCGTCGCTTTTTTAAACTAACCGGTGCGCTAGGCACTGCCAGAGACGCGTGCTAGCATGCCAGCCTGTCCGCACGGTGGCGGTGATGAGGATCTTTATGGAACTGAAAAGTAAATTGCCGGCGACCGGCACCACGATTTTCACCAAAATGACCCTGCTGGCGCAGCAACAGGGCGCGCTGAATTTGTCGCAGGGTTTTCCTGATTTTCCGGTTGAACCGCGTTTGCTCGACGCGCTGAATCAGCATGTGCTGGCCGGCCGCAACCAATACGCACCGATGCCGGGTGTGCTGGAATTACGTCAGCAAATCAGCCTGCTGGTGCAGCGCTGTTATGGCCGCAGCGTCAGCCCGGATCATGACATCACCATCACCAGCGGTGCGACTGAAGCGCTGTTTGTCGCCATTCAGGCTTTAGTGCGGCCGGGCGATGAAGTCATCGTGTTTGACCCGGCTTATGACAGCTATCAGCCGGCGGTCGAGCTGGCCGGTGGCAAAACCGTGCATATTCAGCTGGAAGCGCCGGACTACCGGGTCGACTGGGCCGCCGTGGCGCGCCGCGTCAGCGACCAGACCCGGCTGATTATCGTCAACAGCCCGCACAATCCGACCGGCACCCTGTTCAGCCATGCCGACTGGCAGGCGCTCAGCGCGCTGGTGCAGCAGCACGGCCTGTTTTGTATCAGCGACGAAGTGTATGAGCATATGGTGTTTGACCAGCGGCCGCGGCTGAGTGCCCATCAGTATCCGGGGCTGGCCGAACGCAGTTATGTGGTGTCGTCTTTTGGCAAAACCTTTCATGTCACCGGCTGGAAGCTGGGCTATTGCGTGGCGCCGGCGCTGCTCAGCCATGAATTTCGTAAAATTCACCAGTACGTGACTTTTTCCAGCTTTACGCCGGCGCAATATGCCATTGCGCAGCTGTTGGAACAGGCACCGGATTTGATTGACGGGCTGGCGGCCTTTTATCAGCAAAAACGCGACCAGTTCGCCACTTTGCTGGCCGGCAGCAAATTACAGCTGCTGCCTTGCGCCGGTACTTATTTTCAGCTGGCCGACTACAGCGCGGTCAGTGAACTGGACGATGTGGCCTTTTGCGAATGGCTGACCCGCGAGGCTGGGGTGGCGGCCATTCCGTTGTCAGTGTTTTCGCGCCAGGCGCAACACGACCGCATTATCCGCTTCTGCTTTGCCAAACAGCCGGACACGCTGGCGCAGGCCGCCGCCCGGCTGCAACAACTTTAACCGCGCCGGAGGCCGCCTGATGTCACCCACGCCCCAGACCCTGAAAGTTGCGCTGATCCAGACTGAGCTTTGCTGGCAGGACGCGCCGGCCAACAGAGCCCGGCTGGAACCTTTGCTGGCGCAGGTGCAGGGTGCCGATCTGATCCTGCTGCCGGAAATGTTCAACAGCGGTTTTTCGATGCAAAGCACCCTGATCGCCGAAACCATGCAGGGGCCGACCGTGCAGTGGTTACAGCAGCAGGCGCACCAGCTGGGTGCGGTGATTTGTGGTTCGCTGGCGCTGGCCAGTGATGCCGGCATCAGCAACCGGCTGCTGTGGGTGCAACCAGAAGGCAAAATTGCGTGGTATGACAAACGGCATCTGTTTCGGATGGGCGGCGAACATCAGCACTATCGTGCCGGTCAACGGCGCGTCATTGTCGAGTTCCGTGGTTTTCGCTTTCTGCTGCAGATTTGCTACGACCTGCGCTTCCCGGTGTTTGCCCGTAACCGTGGTGATTATGATGCCGTGCTCTATGTGGCGAACTGGCCGCAGGCGCGCAGCCGCATTTGGTCCACTTTGCTGCAGGCCCGTGCCATTGAAAACCAGGCCTACGTGCTTGGGTGCAACCGGGTCGGCGATGACGGCCATGGTGTGGCGCACAGCGGCGATTCGGTGGTGCTGAATTATCTCGGCGAACCACTGGCCAGCTTGCCGCCGGGAGCGGGCGGCATTGTGCGGGCAGAACTTGATTTGGCCGCGCTGCAACAGTTCCGTCAACAATTCCCGGCGGCGCTGGATGCGGATGATTTCCATTTGATAAGTGAATAAAACTCAACCAGCGTGTAACTTTGTTAAGTTTTGTCATTCACCTGTTTTTAAAGGTTTTTTTGGTCTTATTGCGAGCTTGTCGCATCCAGTGCCACTGGCGTGTCTGCACCGTTGTCAGTAACTTTTACAGCTGTGTCGGAGTCTTTACTCTAACCCCGCGCCATCGTTGATTCCGCTTTGTTGGCATACATTATGATTCACTTAATAAGTCATCCCTGATTCGGACTACTGATATGCGGAACACCAACAAAATCGCAGCATTATTTTTGTTAACAGCCAGCGCTGCTTATTCACAATCAGCCGTCGCCGGCCCGAACTCCAACGTCTGGGGCAACTGTAATGTCAATGATGTGACCATCAAGGTCATTCAGCGGCAGGACGGTTCAGATCCGGTGGAAGTGTCGATTCCATCCACTGCCTGTATCGGTGACTGGAGTGGTAACGACGTGAGCAATGGCTTGAACGGCTATGATGCCGAGGGCAACAAAGTTCACAACCTCGGTTACGACAACATGGGTTGGCTCAATGCTGCCAATTCACCTTACTGGGGGGATCCGGGCGCTTTTGTCACCAATGACGACCTGGAAAATCTGGCTGGTAATGGCAAAGTAGACCCGGGTTGGATTTTCTTTGGTAAATACGATGGTGAGGAAGGAGTAAAAGACGGCCCTATCAGCTGGATGCCGGACTATTCCAGCAAAGAAGGTTTTGATACCTACAACTATGCCAGCGACTTGCTGACGCTCAGCTGTAAAGACAAAAACGGCGCCGCCGTGAATTGTAATGGCAAAACATCTGGTGAGTTTGTTTACAAGCCACCAGTGACCAACCCGGAAGATCTGATGGACCTGCTGGGCGCCAATAAATTCTTCGATCAGGTGACTGTAGTGTTTAAAGCCGGCAATGCCTGGGCCATGTACAACTTCAATCTGGCTGCTTTAGGTTTACCGCCGGTGCTTGGCACTGAAGCGGCTAACTTTATGTTCAGCGGTACCTGGGATATCAGTAAGACATTCATCAACAACGGTGGCCAAAGTGCTGGCTTGTCGCATGTCTCGTTATGGGGCCGTGACCCAACTTCAGGCGACACCCCACCTCCACCGACCGACGTGCCGGCGCCATTTTCAATTGCGCTGACCGGTCTGGGCCTGTTACTGCTCGGCCTGCAACGCCGCCGTCGCCAGGCCTGAGGGTCGCACAAACTGAAAAGCCAACTTCGGTTGGCTTTTTTTTATCGCAGCGGTTGGTGTTTTTGCACAGGCTGCCGCTGCGTTTCAGCTTTGCTGCTGAGGTGCTGGCCCAGGCCTTGTTCCCGGTGTTGGCATGAACAGAATTCAGCCACGGGGGCAAGACATCGCCCGGGCTTTTTGTTACAAAGAAGACGCTGACTTCCAATAATAAAAGCAAGGCGTCCCTATGTTTCAAACACTTAAGTTTACCACCAAGGTTACCCTGGCGGCTTCGCTGTTGCTGCTGACAGTGCTGGGCCTGTTTACTGTGAACAACTTTATCCTGATGCGCGGCCAGACCCACGACCAGTTGGAAGCTGTGTTGTCGGAAGTGTCGGAGTCGGTGTCAAAAAATATCGCCAACTGGCTCAATGGCCGGCTGCAAATCGTACAGGCGGTGGCTGAACGTCAGCAACCCGGCGACGACAAAGCACAAATTTTACGCCGGCTGCAGGACGCCAAAGTCGCCGGTGGTTTTAAGAATGTCTATATCGGCAACGAGCAGCGCGAGTTTTTCCTCGACGACCCGGCCATTAATTTGCCAGCCGACTACGACCCGACCGGCCGGCCCTGGTATCAGCTGGGGCTGCAGAAAAAAGACACCGCCTTTACCACCCCTTACATTGATGCCACCACCGATGAGCTGACGCTGACGGCCGTGGTGCCGGTGCTGCAGGGCGGCCAGCTGACCGGCGTGGCCGGCGGTGATATCGACATGCAGACCATCAGCCGCATCGTCAATGAAATCGATTTTCTCGGTTTTGGTTTTGCCATGTTACTGGACGGGCAGGGCCGTATTCTCAGTCATCCGGACAAAGCCTGGAACGACAAACCGGTGCAGGACTATGTCGGCCAGCCGCTGGCATTAAAAAGTGCGTTCAGCGAAGTGCAGATTGACGGCGAGCAGCGGCTGGTGTCGGTGATCCCGGTCACCGGCATCAAAAATGTCAGCTGGTATTTAGGTGTCGTGGTGGACCCGCGGCTGGTGTACGCCTCCGTCGATGCGTTTCGCAATATGGCGCTGCTGTATATGGTGGTGGGCGTGCTGGCGATTGTGGTGCTGATGAAGCTGTTGCTGAATTACCTGATGCGGCCTGTGGTGCTGCTCAACAGTGCGATCCGCGATATTGCCCAGGGCGAAGGCGATTTGACGCGCCGGCTGCAGGTGCAGCAACAGGACGAATTCGGTGCGCTGTCGCATGCGTTTAACCTCTTTGTCGACAAAATCCATGGCTCGGTCAGTCAGGTGAAAACCACCACAGTGGCGCTGGACCAGTCAATCCAAAGCCTGCTGCGCCAAAGCCAGGCGGCGCTGCAGTTGTACAGCGAGCAGGTGCAGCGTACCCAAAGTGTCGCGGCGGCGGTGAACGAGCTGAGCCAGAGTGCCGCCGGTATTTCTGACAACGCCGGGCAGGCGTCGACGCTGGCCAGTGCCGCAACCAGCACTTCAGGCCAGAGCCAGCAGGTGCTGGACCAGAATATCCGTGCCATGGAAACGCTGGCCGGCAACATGCAGCAGGCGCAGCAGACGATGGACAGCCTGGAGCAATACACCGCCAGTATCGGTCAGGTCCTTGAGGTGATCCGCGGCGTGTCCGAACAAACCAATCTGCTGGCGCTGAATGCGGCGATTGAAGCGGCGCGTGCCGGTGACGCCGGCCGTGGTTTTGCCGTGGTGGCGGACGAAGTTCGTCAGCTGGCGCAGCGTACTCAGCAGTCAACCCAACAGGTGCAGGGCATTATTGCGCAGCTGCAGCAGGGCGTGGCCAGTGCGGTCAGCGTGATGAAAACCAGCATCAGCGGTTCGGGCCAAAGTGTGCAACTGGCGGCGGATGCCGGCCAGCGCATGCAGCAGGTCAGCAACGCTATTCAGGCGATCGACAGCGCCAACCATGCGGTGGCCGATGCGACTTCGCAGCAAAACAGCGTGATCCAGTCGCTGGATGACGATATTCACCATATCAGCGGTTTGTCGGAGCAAGGCCGGCAGCAGCTGCAGGCGACGCTGGATGAATGTCGCCAGCTGCAGCAACAGTTTGATGAACTGGAAGCCATGGTGCTGAAGTTTAAGGTCTGAG
>CBINNO010000036.1:0-23714 GCA_966252055.1 uncultured Rheinheimera sp.
ACCAGCGTTCAGCGCACAAGATGAATAGTCACGGGCGCCTTGGCGCAGCTCGTCCACTTGCCGCCAGGTTGCATAAGCGGTGATATGGCCTTTTGAGCCCAATGAACCACCCGCCGTGATGTCGATATTGCCGGTTTTACCGTCAATGCCTGAGCTGCCTGATGGATATTCGAACTTCTTATCATCCATCAACTTTTGGATGAACTTGTTATCGTTGTCGTGCTGATAACCTGAACCACCAATATTGATTTCAATGCCTTCGAAATCTTTTTTCATCACGAAGTTGACAACACCGGCTACGGCGTCAGCGCCGTATGTGGCAGAACCACCACCGGTCAGCACTTCAACACGGTCAACCAAAGCAGAAGGGATCTGGTTCACGTCAGGCGACTGAGAATAAATACCACCTGGCTGCAGACGACGGCCGTTGACCAACACCAGTGTACGTTGCGAGCCCATGCCGCGCAGGTCCAGTGTGGCAACACCTGAAGCACCGTTAGCCTGGAAGGCTGTCTCAGACGCTTCAACTTGCGGCAAGCTGTTCATCAGGTCTTCAATACGGGTGAAACCTGACAGTTTAATTTCTTCTGAAGAGGTGATTTGAACCGGGCTTGCGGTCTCCACATCAACACGCTTGATGCGGGAACCTGTGACTTCGATACGTTCAACTTTATCTTTTGCCTGCTCAGTTTGTTCCTGAGCAAAAGCTGTTGCTGAGGTAAAAGCGGTAGATGCTGCGCCGAAAGCCAACGCAATGCGCACGGCGTTCGCAGTTTTATTGTTGCTAAACATTATTATCTCCCTGGATCACTTAACAGTGATTTTGTTGTCTGTTCGTCAACTGCACAACCCGAAACATCGAGGATCCGGGCCGGTTTTCCGCTGAGTACGGAATCTGACGATTTGATAATAAGAGCATTTTTTTCGGACGGTCAACCGCTTTTACACAAATTAAGTGCGACAAAACAAAAAAAATGGAACTTTTTTGAAAAGCCTATAAACGCAGTAAGTCAATGCAGAACCAGAAAAATAAATCGAAGTTGGCCGTGAAGAATAAAGCATGAAACTGTATTGTTATCAAAAGATGAAAATTCCACATTTCCCCGAATCATCTGCGGCAATTTTCCTCACTTGTGCATTCTTTATGACACAGGTTGATTGCTCATTTTACAGCCAGTCATCAGCAAACAAGTCAGGCATGCGACTCGCGGCGACAACCCGGACCTTTGAGGTGAAAAAGTTGAAAATCTTTGCAGTATGATGAAGCGCAGGCACTCGGGCCTCAAAATAAAACAGCACCTGCAAGCAGGTGCTGTTTGAATCAGATGATTATTACGACTGGTTTATCCTTGGCGGATAAATCAGAACTTCTGTTCGTAACGAACATACCAGAAGCGACCGATATCAAAGCCACCGAAGTAAGCAAAGTTACTGCTTGGCTGTGAGTACATGATTGGGCCTTGCTTCTCGAAAATGTTGTTCGCACCAACCGCGATACGGGCATTCCACGGCGCGTTATAGCTGACCTGCAGGTCGTTAAACGTGGTTGAGCCTACACGGTTGAATGGAACGACTTGATTACTGGTCCAGTCCGCTTTGAAGTCAGGGATATTACACCGGTCAGTATAATAGCACTGCTCTTTCGCTGATGAGTAGTAACGCATAGTCCAGTTCACGCCGAAGTCATTGTAATTCCAGCTCAGACCCAGATTAGAACGTACGCGGAAAGTATCAGCGTAACCTACTTCTGGTTCCATCGGCTCATCTGCATCGTTAGTTGACTTAGTGTCATAACGATTGACGTAAGTAGTGTTCCAGTTAGTACCGAAAGTACCGAATTCAGTTGGATACTTATAGCTGATGCCTAAATCGAAACCGTCCGTTTCGGTTACACCGGCGTTACGCAGACCGTATGTCAGAGAGTTAACGATAAAGTTGCCTGGGTCACGTGTGAACATCGCACAACGTGCTTCAACCAGCTTCACGTAACAGTCTTCAACGATGGCGTTGGCACTGTCAGTAACCATGGTGTCTTCAATAGAGACACTCCACCAGTCGAACACCACATTCAGGTTGTCAATAAACTCTGGGCTGTATACGAAGCCAAAAGTTTTTGTTTCTGAATTTTCAGGTTGCAGCAATGGGTTTGAACCGCTGTTGAACGGTACCGGAGTTTGGGCTGCCGGGCCAGTTGTCGGGATAAAACCTTGTTGCAGCTGACGATAGTTTGCTGGAACATCTTGCAGACAACGTGCACTGCCTCTTACAGAACCATATACCGAGTCACACGGGTCAATAAAACCAGTTACGAAGCTCTGAGAACCGCCACCGTAAAGGTTGCTGACTGTAGGAGCACGGAAACCTTCAGACCATGTAGCACGAACCAGTAATTCGTCAACTGGTCTCCATTTCAGACCAACTTTGCTGTTAGTAGTGTCGCCGAATGAGCTGTAATCTGAATAGCGAGACGCCATACTCAGAGTCAGATCTTTTGCGTAATCGATGTCTGACAACAGCGGAACGTTCAACTCTGCGTAGTATTCGTCGAGGTCGTAAGTACCACGGGTAGCACCCGCTGCGAGAGTCGTTGTCATACCTGACTGAGCCAAAGCATCCGGCACAAACTCACCACGTTCTCTGCGTTGCTCAGCACCAACAGCGAAAGTCACGTCACCAGCTGGAAGAGTGAACAGCAAACCACCGATGTTCGCGAAATACATAGTCGTCGTTGTTTCACCACGAGCATGAGAAGTCGGGAACAGGAATTTCTGCACTGCAGGGTCCATCAGCGAGTTTGCTTCAGTACCAGCACCGTAACCAGCCAGTGGGTTCCAAGGAACACAACGAGTCAATGGGATTGGGTTCGTTGGAGTACCACACTGTACTACGCCTTGAGAGTTTTTGAACGACGGACCTGTTGCAGCCACAGTATTTGGCACGTGGAAGTCACCACGACCAATCTGCAGCGTGTTGCTTTGACTGAAAACACCGCCGATATCCCAGTCAAAATAACGCTCACCGATTTCAAATGAACCTTCCAGTGACGCTGTTGCCCGCAGAGTATCCTGCTTACTTTCGGTTACACGAGGTACTTCCCAGCCACGACGGGTAAAACGAACGTTTGTATCAACCGGGTTGAAGTAGCTGTCTTTATCCAGGTACCAACCACTGATAGCGCCAAAAGTAGAAGATGACTGTAATGGATAACCTGCGATCTGACGAGCAGAACTACGGTTGGTGTAACCAAAATCTGAAGTGAATTTCAGGTTGTCGGTCAGGTTGTAGTTCGAGCTGATGTAAAGCGACCGGGCGCTCAGGGGGCTCAACACATGCATGGTTTCGTTGGTGTTAGTCGCATCACCTTGACCACTTGCACTGGCTGGTTGCTGCACGTGGTAATCTGCCGGGAAATTTTGGCCTGAACCAGGACGGTTAGCAACCCACCACTTACCGTCATATTGGAAACGACCGAATTGACCAACTAATGTGTAGTTTGATGCATAGTCATCACGGTCCGGACGGCCTTTAGCAGAGAAGAAACGGTCTTTTGCCCATACTTCATCTTCGTCGCGCCATTCAGCACCAAAAGTAATGGAACCTTTAGAGCTGGCAACACCACCAACCAGACTCATATTGGTTTTAGCACCGTCGCCTTCATCGTACTCACCGGTATACGCAGTGATTTCCAGACCTTCATAATCTTTGCGAGTAATGATGTTGACCACACCGGCCATAGCGTCAGAACCGTAAATGGTAGAAGCACCATCTTTCAGCACGTCAACACGTTCAACCATGGACATTGGGATAGCAGACAAATCCTGATAGCCGCTGGTAGTAATGCCTAAGCGTTTGCCGTTAACCAAAACCAGGGTACGGTTTGCGCCGAGGTTACGCAGGTTAGCATAGCTACCACCCACGTTCTCACCAGAGCTCAGAACTGCTGAGCGGCTGATCGGAGGCGCACCTGTGCTTGACATATTTTGCAGAATGTCAGTTACAGATGTGAAACCTTGGTTGGCAATGTCTGCGCGATCCAGTGTGAAAACTGGTTGCGAAGTTTCAATATCAGTCTGACGAATGCGCGAACCAGTTACATCGATACGCTCAACTTTGGCAGCCTCTTCTTTTTTGGCTTGTTCCTGAGCGAATGCAGCACCGCTGAAGGCAACAGACGAAGCTGCGCCAACCACCAATGCCAGACGAACCGCGTGGGTAACTTTGGTATTAATAAACATTTATTTATCTCCCTGGACCACTTAAAAAAAGTGATTCTCGTTGTAAAGTCAATACTGACGTATTAACGTAAAGTATCGTTTCAGCAGCAATACTTTGAAATAAATATCGGATTTTTTTTAGAGGGTCAATGCTTTTCGGTGGAACTTACGCTGATCAGAGTTGTCTCTGCGACGAACTGACCGGGAAAATGGCAAGAAACTGATACAGCATTAGCTAATAAAAACATAACCTTAGCGCTTAACACTCCGTATTTTCCTCGTTACACGCCGTTTATCGCAAAGCTGCCACAAAAACGCCTGTTGTCTCCCCCGCAAGTTTTGTCGTTGCCACACTGGAAATCACCGTTTAGACTGCCAGCACTGTAATTTTATACAGAACCTCATATGCTGAGCGATACTCTGAAGCAACAAATCCGCACTGTCCATCAACACATTAAAAGTCAGTTGGACGGCTACCAGCCAAGGCCAGGTCAGAACCGGCTGATTGCCGAGATGGCGAACATCCTGGCGGGCAGCTACCACAGTTACGACCGGATAGGGTTGATAGAAGCAGGGACTGGTACCGGCAAATCTCTGGCTTATTTGATGGCTGCAATACCACTGGCACTGGCGCAGAAAAAAACGCTGGTGATTTCGACGGCCACTGTCGCCCTACAGGAGCAACTGGTAGGTAAAGATTTGCCATTTTTTTTAAAGCACAGCGGCCTGCAGTTCGAATTCAGTCTGGTCAAAGGCCGCCAGCGCTACGCTTGCATCCAGCGACTGGCACAACAAATTCAGCAACCCGAACTGTTTCAGGCGGCGCAAAACAGCCAGTTTGAGTCTTTGTTTGAGCAATGGAAGACACGCAAATGGCTGGGCGATCGCGACTCACTGCCACAACCTTTGCCGGAACCGGGCTGGCAACTGTTGCAAGCAGATGCATTCCACTGCCCTCGCCAGCACGCCGCGCACCGCAATTGCCCTTTCCATCTGGCACGGGCGGAGATTGAAGACAGCCAGGTGCTGGTGGTCAATCATGCACTGTTGCTGGCCGACCTTGACAGTGGCAGCTCGGTATTGCCACCACCGGAAGAGTGCATTTATGTGCTGGACGAAGCCCATCATCTGGCAGACATCGGCCGGGAGCATTTTTCTGCCAAAGCCTCGCTCAGCAGCGACGCACGCGTCTGGCAGGAAAAAATACAAAAAATCAGAACCCAACTGGACAAGCTGCTGCCGCAACACGCGGCAATCAGTGAGTTGTTAAAACTGGCCGACTATCAAAGTGAGTTTTTCAGTCTGTACCAACCGATCCAACGCCAAATACCAGCGTTATTTGAGGCCAAACAACAAGATGGTCACTTGCGCTTTGCCGACGCCGTGTTGCCTGAATTACTCGCCAGGCAAGCGGAACCACTGGCCGCCTGCAGCCAGAAAATAGTGGTCAGTATCGACAAATTGTTTCAGTTGCTGCTGGAAGCAAGTAACGAAGGCAAACTCAAAACCGGTCAGCTCAGTCAGCTGCAACAGGAGCTGAGCCAGCTGCAACAAAAATTCAGTGCTCAGCAAGGCTTATGGGCCGCCTGGCAGCAACATCAACAGCATGTTTCGCAGGCGCGCTGGCTTGAGGCTGATGGCACGCAGCTGTATGGCCATGCCTGTCCTTTATCCGTCAGTTTCCAGCTGGAAGATTTATTGTTCAGCCAGGCCCATGCCGTACTGCTCTGCTCTGCCACCCTGAAAACACTGGGCAGCTTTGATTATGCCTGCCGGGAGCTGGGGCTGACGGAACATCCGGGTCTGCAGAAAATAGAAGTCGAATCTCCCTTTGCTTATCGTGAGCGTGCCGTCATCCATATTCCCCGCTTGCAGACTGAGCCTACCGCAGATGATTTTACCGAAGAGCTGTGCCGTCGCCTGCCTGAATTTTTGCAGCCAGAGCAAGGCAATCTGGTGCTGTTCGCCTCTTACTGGCAAATGGAACAGGTGGCAGAGGCGCTCCGAAAACAAGGTTTCAGCTTACTGGTGCAGGGCGAAGCCAGCCGTCAGGCCTTACTCGACCTGCACAAAAGCAAAATCGGCGGCGGTCAGGGCAGTATTCTGTTTGGCACCCAAAGCTTCTCCGAAGGGCTGGATTTACCCGGCAAGTTGTTGACCAACCTGGTGATCACCAAACTGCCGTTTGCGGTGCCGACATCGCCGTTTGAAGAAGCCATGGCAGAAGCTGTGACCAAAAGAGGCGGCAATCCATTTTTAAGTCTGACAGTGCCAGCCACCGCACGCAAACTGGTACAGGCCTGTGGTAGACTGCTGCGTCAGGAACAAGACTCAGGCCGGATCGTAATTCTGGACCGGCGTCTGGTCACCAAACCTTATGGCAGCGCCATGCTCAATGCACTGCCCCCCTTTTTGCGCCAAATAGATTAAATCATGGAATTTTTACTCGACCCTACCACCTTGTTTTTATTGTGCCTGGTGGCTTTTTTCGCCGGTTTCATTGATGCCATTGCCGGTGGTGGTGGTTTATTAACGGTGCCCGCGCTGCTAACCGCAGGACTACCGCCTCATCTGGTGTTGGGGACCAACAAACTGGCGGCTACTTTCGGCTCGCTGACTGCCTCTTACACTTACTACCGGAAGAAACTATTTGACCCGCTGTTCTGGCGCCATGCTTTGCTGGCCACTGCCGTCGGCGCGTTCATCGGCGTGCTGGTGGTTGACAATATCAGCAAAGAAAAACTGGAAACGGTGCTGCCGGTCGTGATCCTGCTGGCCGCGCTTTACAGCTTATTCGCCAAGTTACCGCAGGATGACCAGCACATGTTGCCACAGGCCAGTCGCCGTAATCGCTGGACACAGCGTCTGCAAGGCCTGACCTTAGGTTTCTATGATGGGATAGCCGGCCCCGGCACGGGTTCGTTCTGGATGGTGTCCAGCATGGCCCTTTATAAAATCAATCTGCTGCTGACCAGCGGCCTGGCCCGCACCATGAATTTTGTCTCCAACGGCGTGGCGCTGGTGACTTTTGGCGTCCTTGGCCATTTGCATTACCAACTGGGTATTGCGATGGGCTTGTGTCTGATGGCCGGTTCTTATCTGGGCGCGCATACTGCCATTCGGTACGGCAGTAAACTGATTAAACCGCTGTTTATCCTAATGGTGATGACCATCGCCGGCCGGCTGCTATATCAGCAATGGAGCCACGCATGAGCTCGTTGCCGCTGTTGCAGCAACTGGAACAGCAGTTACTGGCGCTGGCCGCCCGTGCCGGTAAGCTCGATCAGCAAATGCCGGAGTGGCAACAACGCGACTATTTTTCCAGCGTCCATTTCCAGACTCATTCGCCTCACCTGCTCGATTATGTGCAGGAAAGCATGCAGCTGTGCCAACGGCTGAAACAAAGCCTGCAGCAAGACAGTGGCTTCGCCAGCCAGTTGCTGTCAGAGCGGCTGGCGCAGCAGATCGATACTCTGATGCGCGCTTTTGACAGCAGTGAGGTGCGCCGCAAAGAGCAATCGCCCAGGCGCAAAAGCAAAGCAAAAACCACCGCAGCACCGGCTGGCCGTCAACAAGCAGGCGCTTTGCTGAGATCTTTAGGCGGTACCGCGCAGGCCATGTATCAGCAGCTGGCCGAATATCATGGTTTTGAACGACGGCTGCAGGACATGGTGCAACAAGCCGCTGCCTCGCAGCAGCCGACAGATGTCCAGCTGGCACTGCACGCCAGGCTCGGCCGCTGTCGCAAAGCCATCAGCGCGCTGGAAGCCGAAATTCAGTGGTTTGAACAACGCGGGCGTCGTGAGGGATGAAAAGTTCCGGCGGTTTTAGCGGTATTCCGCTTATTTACCATCCGTGCTACAGCGCGCTGCAACTGCCTGAGCGCCATCGTTACCCGATTGGCAAATACCGCGCACTTTATCAGCGCTTATTGGCACTCGGTGTGCCGGCCAGCCAGTTTGTCACCGACTCCACTCCGGTCGGGCCCGAACAATTGCAAACCGTGCATGAGGCTGCTTATGTACAGGCACTACTGAGCGGACAACTCGACAGCAAAGCGATGCGCCGTATTGGCTTTCCCTGGTCGGAGTTTTTAGTCCATCGCAGCTGTCAATCCAGTGGCGGCACCCTTCACACTGTCCAGCTGGCACTTCGCCATGGCGCGGCGCTGCATTTAAGTGGCGGCTACCATCATGCTTTTGCCGGCGAAGGCAGTGGTTTTTGTTTGTTTAACGACCTGGCGATTGCCGCCAAAGCCGCTTTGCAACAAGTCGACAAAGTGCTGATTTTTGATTGCGATGTGCATCAGGGCGATGGCACAGCGCTGCTGTTTGCCGATGAGCCGCGTGTTGTGACTGCCTCTGTCCACGGCGACAAAAATTTTCCGGCGCGCAAGCAACAATCCGACTGGGACATCGGCCTGCCGACGCACAGCACAGACGAGCCTTATCTTGCGGCCGTGACCGAATCGCTCGACTACCTGTTACAGCTGCACAGGCCCGATTTAGTGATATACGATGCCGGTGTGGATATCCATCAGGACGACGATCTTGGCCTGCTCAATATTTCGACGGCCGGCGTGTATCAGCGCGACCTGGCGGTGCTGTCACGCTGTAAGTCTGCAGGCATCGCCGTGGCCGCCGTAATTGGCGGTGGTTATCAGCGCGACCTTGAAAAACTGACCGAGGTGCACCTTCAGCTGTTTCGCGCAGCCGCAGCATTGTATCAGCTGCCAGGACTGAGCCCCCCGGCAGCAGCTTCACTGGATCATGTCCGCCAGGCTTATTGCCCGGAGAAATAAAAACCAAGCGAACGACGCACCTGAGCCGGCAACTGCGGCAGGCTGGCTTTGGGTAACAGGAAGGTCGCCATATGGAATAAATCGGTAAAGATGCGGTTTTTTTCCGTGGTTCTTTTCAGATAATCATGGCCACTGGAGCCACCGGTGCCAATCTTTGTTCCCAGCATCCGCTGCACCATCATGGCGTGTTTGTAACGCCAGATCGTCAGATTTTCGTCAATTTCCGTCAGACAGGTCAGCACCTGAAACGGCAGGTTAAATACCGGTTCTTCCTGATACAACGAAATAAATAACGCCGCCAGCATTGCCCGCTGGCTTAAGCGGAAACTGCCCTGCTGCTGCAAACCGGCATAACGCTCTGCATCCAGCAACGCAGTGAATTTTTCGCGCGTTTTTTCAATTTCAGCCAGCTGCAGCGCTTTTTCATGGGCAGCCAGCGCCTCAATACTGTTAACGGTCGCTTCGTCTTCGTCGAGCATCTGCGCGGTCGCTTGCTGATACATCTGCCAAAAACTGAAGTCACCAAACTGCAGAAACGGCATCCGTTCCAGCCAGGCTTCAATGCGTTCAAACAACGATGGCAGTTGCTCCAGACTCTGCAGAAATTCACGGTCTTTGTCGTTCAGCCGGCTGTAAAACGAGTTTTTATCAAAGTCGATACGAAATTCGCTTTTGAGACCTAAACCGATTTCAAGCATCTTAAATTGCACCGACTGAAAACCCGACGCCGGCACCAGATAATCGCGAAACGACATAAAGTCCTGCGGCGTCATCGTCTCCATCACGGCAATTTGCTGATTGAGTAACTGCTGGATGCTGATCACACGTTTGAGCTTGTGCACTACACCGGTCAGTTGCTGATCCAGCACCACAGGTTCAGCAAAAATAGTTTGCACCGCTTTGAGTTCATGCAGAATTTGTTTAAACCACAGTTCGTACACCTGATGCACGATGATAAACAAGGTCTCGTCGTGCGCTTCATTGCCGTATTTGGCGCTTTGCGGTGCCTGCGCCGACATGATTTTGTCCAGCTGCAGGTATTCGCCGTAGTAACAAGGAGTGATGTTCTTTTGCATGATTGGGATCCGAATATAAGACGCGCCAGTCTAGCGCGTCCGCCAGATGCTGTCAGCCAGGTCGGTCCGGTAGCGTTTTTTGCTGCTTGTGGTTATGCTGGAGACCTGTGGCACCCGCGGCCGGTGCACCGTCAACCCGAGGAAAGCATTGATGAAATTACATGACGATATCCACAACTATTACGAAAAACTGATGCTGGACCATCTGCGCGAACTGGGGCTGGACCAACAGTACGATACCGAGTTTCTGGCTGATCTGTGCTGTATTGTGCTCAATCAGCTGCCTTGCAAATATATTCGTTACGAAGTCGATATGGCATTTTACCTGCCACAAACCGAACGTTTTGAAATGGTTACCAAAGTGCGGGAAGCCGTCGCCAAAGCCCGTGCCTTTATGGAAGGACCGGACAACAAAAAAGGCGAGCTGTGAGCCAGGCCGCTGCCAACAGAGTCGCGCTCGAACAAGCGCCGCCGGCTGTACAGCTGGCGGTTGATTTGATTCTGCTGCTCGAACAAAACCAGCTGCCACCTGCGCTGGTGCTGGATGCGTTATCCATAGTTCAACGGGATTTCCAGCAAAAATTGTCGCAACAAAACGCGGTGACATCTTCTGCTGACTAAAGCATGGCTTTCACAGATTTGGCTGACTGAACGTCAAGAGAGGGGTGTACAGAATTTTGGTGGCGGCCTTACCAGCCACATCCCGGCACATAGATCATCCGCTGCGGCTGCTTCCTTCCGGACCTGACCGGGTTCACGAACTACTATTGCGGGAGGACCAATAAGGCCACCATAGTGTCACCGGCGAGCGCCAGTGATCAGTGCGGCGGCATTATTCCTCAAAGCGCTGGCCGGCGCAACCGCTAAAAAGCCAAATCCAGGCTTCAATCAGAAATTCTGCGGGTACTTTGGGTGCATCTGCTGAAAAAATGCGCGCATTTGCGGGTAGTCATCAGCAAAACTGTCACCTGGCTGCAGTAAGGGCCCAAACACCAGCTGCTTACTGGCAAAGTCCAGCCCAATCAACTGGATAGGTACATTCGCCTGCTTGGCTATCTGCCAGAAACCGGATTTCCACTGACCGACTTTTTTGCGGGTGCCTTCCGGCGCAATGCCGAGCACCAATTGGTCCTGGCAGGCAAACTGTTGCACCAGTTGCCCGACAATGCCGTGTGTATGACTGCGCTCGACCGGAATGCCGCCAAAACGCAGTAAGAAGTTCTGCAGCGGCCAGACAAAAATACTGTGCTTGCCTAAAAAAGAAATTTTGACGCCAAGCGCCAGACTCGCGGCCATCGCGACGACAAAATCCCAGTTTGAAGTATGCGGCGCCACAGCCACCACCAGCTTCGGCAAATCCGGCAACTGCCCTTGCAGTTGCCAGCCAAGTTTACGGAACAACCAGCTGCCGAATCTTTGGGCTCTGGCGCTCTGATGACGTGGCCACCGCACGCCCAGCGGTGGCAGCTGCGTGATGCGCCTGTCTGTCATGGTTTTTTCAGCAAGGGCTGATAGCGCACCAGCAAGACTTTCAGACGTTGCTGGTTATTCAGGCCCAACCGCACCATCTGCTTTTGCGCCAGCCCCAGCCGCTCCACTTCACTGTCTGCAAAAGCGTAATGCACCGACGGCAGTGTTAAATCCGGCTCATCACTGATCTCAGGCGCTGCCAGCAACACTTTTATGGCTTGTTGCAGGCGGTCATCGAACTGCGCATCGCCATAGCCAAGCTCCTGATAAGCCTGCTGGATCAGCGGATAGAACTGTTGGTACAACGCAGCGACCTGCTCCGCCGGCACACTTTCCAGCAGATCCAGATAAGGCCGATAGCGGGAGTAGTTTTTCTTATCCAGTTGGTAACCCTGCCCTTTGGCACGGGCGGTAAAATCCTGGCTGAGCCCTTTAAACAGCGCCTGCTCAGCAATCAGCCGGCCCTGCGCAATATTGTCGACCTGTACCACAAACCGGCGGATCATTTCCTCCGTGATAAACAAAGACGCCAGACCCGGTTTCCATTTGAGCCCCAAAAAGGCGCTGCGAACCACGTCGTCAGACGCATCCAACGCCGGCAGGCTCACCGCTGGCGCGACTTCAGTTTCGGCGCCCAGATCGGTGCCGGCGTCAGCGGCCGCATCAGCAATACTGTCCTGGGTCGGGGCTTCAGCCAGTACGTCACCCGGAGTGGGAGCCTTTTCAACCGGTGCCGGCGGCACCGGCGCTGGCGTTTCGACGATGGCTGGCGGCGTCGGTGCCGCGGGTTTTAACAAATACCAGGCGCCAACGCCTATCAACGCCAGGATGATGACGGGTGCAATCCAACCGCCGCGTTTTTCTGAAGTGGTCATCTGTGATACTCCTGTGAGGCCCGGTGAGACAGCCTGCGGGCTTAGCTGTTACTTTAGCGCAGACTTTGACTGAAAGCATTTGAAAAAATTCAGATTTTTTGCCGTGCTCGCTGATTTTTGATTGCACTTACCAGGGCTTTGCGCAATAGTGAACTGATTCATAAAGTGTTGATGTGCCCGATGACTAATGCCCGTCCTGCTCATAAAACTGCCTTGCTGTTAACCGGTGGCGGCGCCCGGGCTGCGTATCAGGTGGGCGTCCTGAAAGCTATCGCCCAGCAGTATCCGCGCAACAGCAAAATCCCTTTTCAGATCATTTGCGGCACCTCAGCCGGCGCTATCAATGGCACAGCTATCGCTTGCTACGCCAGCTGCTTTCAGCTCGGTGTGAAAAAACTGGAATGGGTCTGGAAGAATTTTCATACCGGTCAGGTTTATTATTCCGATTACCCGCGCGCCACCTGGCACCTGGTTCGGGGTTTTCTCAGTGCTTTTCAGGCTGATTACGCCAATCACAAACCCGTCTCGATGCTCGATAACAAGCCGCTGAAACTGCTGCTCAATGAGATGCTGGATTTAAAAAGGTTGGATCGCAACATCATGGGCGGCTATCTCGACAGTGTGTCTGTCACGGCCAGCTGTTATAACAGTGGTGACTCTATTACGTTCTTCCAGAGTCAGCATGCTCATGAATGGCAAAGGTCGAGACGGCGTGGCCAGCGCACTTTATTGGGCATTCACCATCTGATGGCGTCAGCCGCTATTCCGCTGGTGATGCCGTCTGTGCGCATCAACCAGCAGTATTATGGCGACGGTTCGGTCAACCAGCTGGCACCGCTGAGTGCGCCTATTCACCTGGGCGCCGACCGCATCCTGATCATCGGGCTTGAACAGCCACGCCGGCGTGAACATCTGGAGCGTATGCCCCATCATCCAAACATGTCGACTATCGCCGGTCATCTGCTGGACAGCATTTTTTCAGACACGCTCAATGCCGATTTGGAGCGGATGCAGCGGGTCAATAAAACTATCGATACTTTGCAGCAGCATCAAATCGACACCGAACTCAAACCCATCCATAGCTATCTGCTCAATCCGTCCACCAACTTTAACCAACTGGCCAGCGAACATTTTCTGGCACTGCCGATGGCCGTGCGCACGCTGCTGCGCACTATCGGCATCAAACAACACTCAGATTCGAGCCTCGCCAGTTATCTGCTGTTTGAAAAAAGCTTTACCCGCAAGCTGATTGACTTGGGTTATCAGGAGGCGATGGCGCAAATGGACGCTTTATTGGCATTTTTGCAGCCAGATGGCCATGACGATGGCAAAAGCCTGCCGCCAAAAAGCTGACGTATCTGGTATTTTAATTCTCAAAACCTTTCATCAACAATCACTTAAGTTGCAGTGGCACAGAATCTGCTATAGCCGGATAATATCCGCATCAGGAGTCACTGATGGAAATGTTCAGCTTTTCTGAAATGTCACTGCAACATGTACCAAGCTACGCCGGCATCACTACGGAACCGGCCTGGGCTGCAGCCAGCCACCACGCAGGCAGCGCGCTGCCAGAACAACTGCAAACAACGCTGGATTTAGCACAGCAGTTGCAGATGTTCTCAATGGCCGCCGGCAAAATACTGCCGCTTCGTTCATTGCAATTATTGACGGCTGTGGGTGAATTCACCGCTGCGGGCTCGTCGACGGCCGAATGTGAGTATCGCAGCATGCTGGTGCTCAATGAACAGTGTCTGGCCGAACTGATTTACAGCAGTGGCCGCCCGGTCAGCCCCATTCAGCAGCGTCGCCTGCTGGAACTGGAACGTCAGTGGCTATTTCCGCTGCGCAATGCGTTGATTGTCACCCGTTTGCAGCAGCTGGCCCTGCGCGATACGCTGACCGGCCTTGGCAATCGCCGTTATTTTGACGACGCTATTCATAAAACGCTGCAGCTGTCTGACCGCAAACAACAGCCGGCCGTGCTGATCCTGCTGGATTTGGATAACTTTAAACAAGTCAATGATTTATACGGGCACCATGTCGGTGACGAAGTGTTATTGGCCGTCGCGGATGCGATGCGTAACACCCTGCGGGCCAGCGACAATCTGTTTCGCTTCGGCGGTGATGAATTTGCCGTGCTGCTCAGTGCCGAAGATGCGCAAAGCGCCGAGCTGGTGGCGCACCGGCTGGTCAAAGCTATCAGCCAGCATCATATTTGTCAGAAGTTTGCGGTGTCAGCCAGTGCCGGTCTTGCCGCCCATTTGCAGGATGAAAGCACGCAGACCATGTTTGCCCGTGCCGATGCGGCACTGTATGAGGCCAAACAAAGCGGCAAGAATGCAGTCCGGGTGGCAGCACTGGTTCAACAACCGCGGGCTATTGCGACGGCCTGAAACACAAATTACGCACATCAATTGGCTTGCGACTGCCAGTGCAGCCAGCTTTTGGCTGCCGCTGCGCTGATGTCACTGGCATAACCTAATACGGCCAACACCTGTTCCTGGTTTGGCTGCCCGGCGATGGTGAACGGCAGGATGCCACGTCGCCAGGGTGGCACCTTCCACTGTTTGCACCAGTCTTTCAACGCTTTGCTGTGCTGACTGCCGGCTGGTTTAAAACGCCGGTTCAGCCGGCCAAAATCCAGCCAGATATCTTCACTGCCTGCAATGCTCAGCGGCAGGCTCTGCCAGTTCGCTGCCGGCGGCACCGCGTCGGCTGACCAGAACAACTGCCAGCCAAGCTCCGCGAGGCGGACATGGCGGTTAAACGGCAGATAAACACGCGACGGCTGGCACTGCAACTGGCGCTGCTCAGCCGCATCCAGCAGATATAACTCACCGGCAAAACGGCGCAGTTGCCAGTCCCCCCATTGCAATTGAGGCTGGGCGTCGGCTGGCGCCTGCAGAAACTGCTGGCTGAATTGATGCAGCTGTTCGCTGGTTGGCACTAACGGCACAGGCCGCAGAAATTCGCGCAGCAGCAAATCCCTCAGCCCGGCCGGATGCTGACCCAAAGCCGCCAGCTGCAGCCGGCCATCCCGCACAGATGCAGCCAGTAGCGGCACCAGTTGCCCGCGCTGAAACTGCAGGCTTTGTTGCAGGTGGGCACAGCTGCGCGCAGCGGTCCGGCTAAAAGCGCCGAAACGCGCAGTCAGCTGAGGAATAATTTGCTGGCGCAGAAAATTGCGGTCAAAACTCAGATCCTGATTACTCGGATCTGTCACATAAGCCAGCTGACGCCAGTGGGCATACGCTTCGAGTTCGGCACGGCTGAATGACAATAAAGGCCGGCACAGCAGCGTGCCGGCAAAATCACGTTGTGCGGCAATGCCGGCCAGGCCATCCAGGCCACTGCCCCGTTTAAGCGCCAGTAACAGCGTTTCGAGCTGATCATCCGCATGGTGAGCGGTCAGCAGCGCAGTGTCTGGCTCCAGCAGTTCCGCAAAAGCCTGATAACGCAGCTGACGCGCCTGCTCTTCAATGTTGCGCTCGGGTTCGGCAAGCCTTACCTGTATCACTTGCAGCGCAATTTCGCGCATGGCGCACTGGGCCTCACAAAATGCCGGCCAGGCTTCTGCCGCGGTCTGCAGACCATGCGCCACATGCACAGCCCTCAGTGTCATGTTCAGCACCGGCTGCAGCTGATGCAGTACATCCAGCAGCACCATCGAATCCAGCCCGCCACTGAGTGCCAGCAGCACTTTGGCTTTGCCACTGCATCGTAATTGCCCCGCCACGGCTTGTTGCAAGCGCTCAGCCAGCAGGGGCCCGGCCTCGTCGTCTGCCGGCAATGATGAAGTATGCGCAGTGTCCATCTGTTGATATGTTCAGCGGAAAAAGAGGTTCATGGTAGCCGGTCTGGTCTGATTTGCGCAGAAAAAAAGCCGCAATCGCGGCTTTTTTATCGATGGGACGGCGCTTAACAGTAACCAAACCCCATCAGGCGTTTGTAACGGCGCTCCAGCAGTTCATTGACTGACAGCTTGTCCAGCTTGGCCAGGTCCCGCACAAGCGCAGTTTTGACGCTTTGCGCCATTTGCTCATGCGAACGGTGCGCACCACCCAGTGGCTCACTGATAATCTCATCAATCAAACCGAGTTCCTTGATCCGCGGCGCTGTTACACCCATGGCCTCAGCAGCCAGCGGCGCTTTTTCGGCGCTTTTCCACAGGATAGACGCACAGCCTTCCGGCGAAATCACCGAGTAGGTGCTGTACTGCAGCATGTTGACCTGGTCACCAACCCCAATCGCCAGCGCGCCACCGGAGCCGCCTTCACCAATCACAGTACACAGCACAGGCACTTTCAGGCCGGCCATCACTTTGAGGTTGCGGGCAATGGCTTCGCTCTGACCACGCTCCTCGGCACCGATACCAGGATATGCACCTGGCGTGTCGATGAAGGTGATGATCGGCATGTTAAACCGCTCGGCCATCTCATACATGCGCAGCGCTTTGCGGTAACCTTCAGGTTTTGGCATACCAAAGTTGCGTTTGATTTTTTCGGCGGTGTCACGGCCTTTCTGATGACCAATCACCATGACAGGACGGTCACCTAAACGGGCAGTTCCGCACACAATGGCCGGGTCGTTGGCAAAAGTCCGGTCACCGGCCAGTTCGTCAAAATCGCTGAAAATATGTTTGATATAGTCCAGCGTGTATGGACGCAGCGGATGGCGCGCTAATTGCGCGACCTGCCAGGGACCTAACTCAGCAAAAATCTTTTTGGTCAGCGTCAGACTTTTCTCTTTGAGCTTGTTGACCTCCTCTTCGAGGCCCAGGTCAAACTCACCGTTACGGCTGACTTTGCGCAGTTCTTCTATTTTTGCTTCAAGTTCCGCAATCGGTTGCTCAAACTCCAAATAATTCAGCATCATCGACTGTCACTACCTACTTAATTGAATTCCAGTTGTATTGTTGCCAATTGTTTTAACTGATGCAACAAAGCGTCTGTGGGACTGACCCACCAATCTGTACCTAACATCAGCGTGACCGCACCTTCCGGGCGCTGGTATCTGAGGCGGACCGGCACTGTGCCGGCCTTATGTTCTGTCAACACCTGTCGCAGTTTCTGCAGGCGATCCGGTGTCAGCTGGGCCGAGTCTACACTGACAAATAAGTGTTTCAGGCATTTTTCCCTGGCCTGGGTGATCTCGACCACTTCGCGGCCGGTCATTGTAAGGCCGCCACTGAAATCATCAAAGCTGACCTGTCCGGATACCACCAAAACCTTGTCTTTTTGCAGCAGATGCTCGAAGTTCTCGAATTGTTCGGGGAAAAAACGTACATCTAACCGCGCCGATTTGTCATCCAGCTGCACTAAAGCCCAGCGCCGGTTCTTTTTATTGATCAAGACCCGCACGTTCACCACCAGGCCACAGGCATGCACCGTCTGATCGCGCCGGGTTGGCGTAAAGTCGACCAGCCGCGCCGTGCAATAGTGATGGATCTCAGCCAGATACCGGTTAATCGGATGCCCGGTCAGATAAAGCCCGAGCGTCTCACGCTCACCTTCCAGCCAGACTTCATCCGGCCAGGGCGGCACCTGCTTAAAGGCTTTCGCCGAATTTTCCGGCTCCGGCGCCAGCAGACCAAACAAGTCATCCTGCCCCATCGCCTGCGCTTTGGCCTGCTGATCGGCCGCTTTCATCGCCTCTTCCAGCGTCGCCATCAGCGACGCCCGGTGCGGTCCTAATTTATCCATCGCACCGGCCTGGATCAGTTTTTCGATCACACGCCGGTTTAATCTTTTTAAATCAACTCTGTTACAGAAATCGAACAGGTCGTGAAAAGCGCCGCCCGCTGCACGCGCTTCGATAATAGCCTCAATCGGGCCTTCGCCGACGCCTTTGATGGCACCGATGCCATACACAATGTGGCCTTCGCCGTTGACGGTGAATTTGTACTGGCCGGAGTTGACATCTGGCGGGATCAGCTTCAGTTTCAGGTTTTCACACTCGTCGACCAGCGTCACAATCTTATCGGTGTTGTCCATATCCGCCGACATCACCGCCGCCATAAATTCGGCAGTGTAATGCGCCTTCATCCACAGCGTCTGATACGAAACCAGCGCATAAGCGGCCGAGTGTGATTTGTTAAAGCCGTAGCCGGCGAATTTCTCCACCAAATCGAAGATCTTCATCGCCAGTTCCGGGTCTACCCCGTTGGCTGCGGCACCGTTTTGGAAGGTGTCGCGCTGTTTCGCCATCTCCTCGGGTTTCTTTTTACCCATAGCGCGGCGTAACAAGTCGGCGCCACCGAGCGAATAACCCGACAACACCTGGGCGATTTGCATCACCTGTTCCTGATACAGGATGATGCCGTAGGTGGGTTCCAGAATAGGTTTAAGCGACTCGTGCTGCCAGGTGGCGTCCGGATAAGAAATCTCTTCGCGGCCGCGTTTACGGTCGATAAAGTTATCCACCATGCCCGATTGCAGCGGGCCGGGCCGGAACAGTGCTACCAGTGCAATCATGTCTTCGAAGCAGTCAGGCTGCAGGCGGCGGATCAAATCTTTCATGCCACGCGATTCCAGCTGGAACACCGCGGTGGTTTCCGCCTTCATCAGCATGTCGTAACTTTTACGGTCATCCAGCGGGATCAGGTTGATATTGACCAGCGGCTTGCCGCTTTTGGCATGGCGCTCGTTCACCATATCCAGTGCCCACTGCAGGATCGTCAGTGTGCGCAGCCCCAAAAAGTCGAACTTGACGAGGCCGGCGTACTCCACGTCATTTTTGTCGTATTGGGTGACCGGGTTTTTGCCTTCGGCATCACAGTACACCGGCGCGAAATCGGTGATTTTGGTTGGCGCTATCACCACACCACCTGCGTGTTTACCGGCGTTGCGGGTCACGCCTTCCAGCCGGCGCGCCATGTCGATCAGATCTTTAACTTCCTGGTCGGCTTCGTACAATTCCGGCAGACGCGGCTCTTCAATAAAAGCCTGCTCCAGCGTCATGCCCGGCGTCGGTGGCACCAGTTTGGAAATTTTATCAACAAAACCATAAGGATGGCCGAGCACCCTGCCGACATCGCGGATCACCGCTTTGGCAGCCATGGTGCCGAAAGTAATGATTTGCGACACCGCTTCGCGGCCATACATGTCGGCGACGTGTTCAATCACTTCGTCGCGTCTGTCCATGCAGAAGTCGACGTCGAAGTCTGGCATCGACACCCGTTCCGGGTTTAAGAAACGTTCGAACAGCAGGTCAAATTCAAGCGGGTCCAGATCGGTGATTTTCAGCGCATAAGCCACCAGCGAGCCAGCGCCCGAGCCCCGACCCGGCCCGACCGGAATATTGTGGTCTTTAGACCACTGAATAAACTCCATCACGACCAGGAAGTAACCGGGAAATCCCATCTGGTTGATAACATCGAGTTCAATTTGTAAACGTTCGTCATACTCGACCCGGCGTTCGGCGCGCACTTGCGGATCTGTGAATAAAATCTGCAGCCGATCTTCCAGCCCTTCACGGGATTTCATCACCAGGAAATCGGCGTCGGTCATGCCGCCGGTCGGAAAAGCCGGCAGGAAATATTCGCCAAGCCGGATGGTCACATTACAGCGCTTAGCAATTTCGACGGCGTTTGCCAGGGCTTCCGGGATGTCGGCAAACAGCTGACACATCTCGTCTTCACTGCGCAGGTACTGCACCTGTGCATACTTTTTCGGCCGGCGTTTGTCTTCGAGCGTAAAACCATCATGGATAGCCACTCGGATTTCATGGGCGGCGAAGTCGTCCGGCGTCAAAAACACCACTTCATTGGTGGCGACCACCGGCAGGCCGGTGTCTTCGGCCAGTGTGACAGCCAGTTGAATATACTGGTCTTCGTCAGGACGGCCGGTACGAATGAGTTCCAGGAAAAACTGGCCAGGAAAATACTGCTGATAAAATTCGGTCAGCGCCGTCACACTGGCCGCATTGCCTTTGAGCAGCGCTTTACCCAGTGGCCCTTCACGGCCACCGGATAAAATAATCAGCCCTTGCGCGTGCTCTGCGAGCCAGTCATGCTCAATTTGCGGTTTATTATCGACATGGCCACGCAAATAAGCCTTTGAAATCAATAATGTCAGGTTCTGATGACCCGTGTTGTTCGCGGCCAGCACCAGCAAACGACAGGTCTCGCCGGGAAAGAGCGGATGCTGCACCCACAGGTCGGCGCCAACGATCGGCTTGATCCCACCTTCATTGCAGGTCGAATAAAAGCGCACCATGCCGCACATGTTCATCTGGTCGGTCAGCGCTAATGCTGCCATCCCCTGCTTTTTGGCAGCGCCGACGATTGGCTTGATTTTGCTTAAACCGTCCACCATCGAGAAATCGCTGTGGACCCGCAGGTGAACAAAACGCGGCTCCATCAGCACTCCCCTGCCAGTAATTCACGCACCGGGCGGAAGCTGCGTCTGTGCTCGGCAATCACGCCGTGCTGGCGAATAGCAGCCAGATGTTCGGCGGTCGGATAGCCTTTGTGAGCGGCGAAGTTAAACTGGGGATATTGCTGATGCAGGGCGGTCATTTCCGCATCACGCGCCACTTTGGCCAGAATAGACGCCGCGCTTATCTCCGGCACCAGGCTGTCGCCTTTGACGACTGCCGAGCCAAAAGTCTGCAGAGCCGGTGGCACCCGGTTGCCGTCAATCAGCACCCATTCGGGCCGGACCGACAGCCCGGCTACCGCCCGCTCCATCGCCAGCATAGTGGCATGCAGAATATTGAGCTGGTCGATTTCATGCACTTCGGCGCGGCCCAGGCTCCAGCACAGCGCCCGCTCTTTTATCTGGTCAACGAGTAATAAACGCTTCTTTTCACTGAGCTTTTTGGAGTCATTCAGCCCTTCGATGGGCCGCGTCGGGTCGAGGATCACGGCAGCGGTCACGACGGCGCCCACCAAAGGGCCGCGCCCGACCTCATCCACGCCGGCAATTAAAGCATAAGGCGGCCGGACAAAACTCAAACTCATGACGAAACTCCTGTCGCGGGCTGGCCCATTAACGCGACCACAGCTTTTGCAGCGGTCGCACTGGCATCACAACGAATTTGCTGGTGGATATTGCAAAAATCCTGATAAGTCGCACGGCCTTTATCCCCAAGCAGCGGCTGCATCTGCGCCACCAACGCATCGACGGTGACCGCATCCTGCAACAGTTCCGGCACTAACGCTTTGTTGGCCAGCAAATTGGGCAGACTAAAATGCTGTAATTTGACCATCCGTCTGGCAATTTGATAAGTCAGCCAGTTGGTTTTATAAGCCACTACCATCGGCGTTTTCGCCAGCATGGCTTCCAGCGTCGCAGTGCCTGAAGCGATAAAAACTGCATCGGCCGCCGTCAATACCTGCCGGGCTTCGCCGATACGCAGCGTCAGCGCCAGATTGGGCGCCACCTGCTGGCAAATGCTTTGAAACAGCTCGGCTTTTTGGGCTGTCACCATATTACAGACCAGCTGCAAACCGGGCATAGCCGCCTGTAAAGTAGCGGCAGCGCGCAGAAAATCGGGTGCCAGCAATTTGATTTCATTGCTGCGGCTTCCTGGCATCAACGCCAGCAAAGGCTGCGCCGGTGTAAAACCGAGCGCGGCCTTGGCCGCCTGTTTGTCCGGCTCCAGTGGCATTTGGTCGGCCAGCGTGTGACCGACAAACTCGCAAGGGACCTGACATTTGTCGTAGAAGGCTTTTTCAAATGGCAGCAATGCCAGCACCAGGTGAGTGGCGGCAGCAATTTTAAAAATGCGTTTTTGCCGCCATGCCCACACCGAAGGGCTGACGTAATGCACTGTTTTAATACCGGCCTGTTTGAGTTTCAGCTCAACCGGCAAGTTAAAGTCCGGCGCATCGATGCCAATAAACAGATCCGGCGGGTTGGCGAGAAATTCGGCCAGAATTTCGCGACGGACCTGCAGCAGGCGCGGCAAGCGGCCGAGGACTTCGACAATCCCCATCACGGCCAACTCTTCCATATCAAACAAGGCGCGAAAACCCAGTGCGCGCATCCGTTCGCCGCCAATGCCGTAGAATTCAGCCTCCGGCAATTGCTGTTGCAATGCCCTGATTAAATCGGCGCCGAGAATATCACCGGAATGTTCGCCGGCAATAAGCCCAATCCGTAGCGGTGTTGTCTTAGTCATGAGATCCTGCACGCCAGAACAACGCGGAACCGGTCATGGTTCCGGTCAGGAGAATAAACGGCGACGCCTGTATGGCAGTCGCCGGCCAGCGACAACTCAGCGGACGATGCCGCGGCTTGCCTGCTGAATAAAGTCGGTAAAAGCTTTGATTTCCGGCCATTGCGCGGCCTTTTCTGCCAATTCCTGCAATGCCTCAGGGACGGTCAGCCCTTGCCGGTATAACACTTTATAAGCGCGGCGGATCTCCAGAATCGCTTCTGAAGTGTAACCCCGTCTTTTCAGGCCTTCGGTATTGATGCCGTGCGGCACCGCATGAGAACCGTGTGCCATCACATAAGGCGGCACGTCTTTGACCACAATAGAACCGCCGCCGATGAAGCTGTGCGCGCCAATGTGACAGAACTGATGAATACCGCTCATGCCGCCCAGAATGGCCCAGTCGCCGATATGGACATGGCCAGCCGCCTGTGCGCCGCTGGCAAAAATCACGTTGTCGCCAATCACGCAGTCATGCGCGATGTGGGTGCCGTTCATAAACAAACCACGGCTGCCCACCCGGGTCAAGCCCTGGTCCTGTACAGTGCCGCGATGCACAGTACAGCCTTCGCGAAACACATTGTGATCGCCAATCACCAGCTCAGTCGGTTCGTTGTTATATTTTTTGTCCTGACAGGCTTCACCGATACTGCAAAACTGGAAAAAATGATTGCCCTTACCAATCCGGCTCGGGCCTTTGATCACTACATGAGATTCGAGAATGCAGTCGTCACCAATCTCAACGCCGGCCGCGACATAACAGAACGGGCCGATCCGGACATTGGCGCCAATCAGGGCGCCGTCTTCAATCACAGCGGTAGGATGAATCATAATCAGAGTTCTCTTCTGGCACACATAATTTGCGCAGTACAAACCACCTGGCCATCCACTTTTGCCTCGGCAGAAAACTTCCAGATGTTCCGTTTTTCAACGAGAAACTTCACTTCCAGGATCAATTGGTCACCGGGTACAACAGGTTTTTTAAAACGCGCTTCGTCAATACCGGCAAACAGATACAGTTCATTTTCTTTACGTTCGCTGACGGTTTTGAAACCCAGTAATCCAGTGGCCTGCGCCATCGCTTCCAGGATCAGCACGCCGGGGAAAATCGACAGAT
>CBINNO010000037.1:0-23487 GCA_966252055.1 uncultured Rheinheimera sp.
GGCCGCCTTGCAATTGCGCCGGATCACTGACGCGCGGGTGATTTTGCAAAGTCACCACCACACTCGGGATGCGCAAATAGGGCGTGGTGAAATCCAGATAACGGCTGCGTGCCGGGGTTTGCATCGCCAGCAACAACAGATCACAGCGTCGCTGTTCAGCCGCCAGCAGCGATTCCGGCCAGCTGGCGGTCGGCACCAGCGTCAGCGGGATTGGTAATAAAGTCTGGAAAAAGGCCTGATAATCGGCCGACATGCCACTGTGATTGCCTTTTGCATCGATGCTTTCAAAGGGTAACCAGTTGGGGTCGACGCAATAACGCAGTTGCTGCTTTTGCGCCAGATATTGTTGCTGAGCCGGAGTCAGCGGCAATGTTTGCGCCTGCACCAGCCAACAGCAACTCCACAGACAGCCTAACCACCAACGGATCACTGGCACCTCCGCGCTGCCGGGGCAACTCAGTTCGCGGCAGTCTTTCAGTGTATGAAGCATTCCGGCAGGGGTCAAACCCCTGTGGTTTCCACTGCATCATGACCGGATCAGTCGGCATGAAGTGGCCAAAGAACTGAGGTTTTGCTGATGTATATCAAGCTGACGACTGCGCAACTGCACCATATTAGTTATAGCTAATGGAGGTGATTCATGCACAGCCGACAAACCTTGTGGTTACTCAAAGGCATGATGGTGAGCGGCCTGGCTTTGCTGGTGCTCGGCCATTATTTATGGTCAGGTCTGAAGCTGCAGGAAACCATGGGCGTGCAAGGCATTATCCTGATTGGTGCCTGTTGTGCGCTGGGGCTGATCCTGTCACTGCCCACCAAAATTTATCTGACCATTCTGCTGATGCAGCGGGAAGCTGAAACGGCCAGCAGCGCGGCGGCAATCGCTCGCTCAGCCGGGCCGGCCGGACCAGGCGCCCCCGCAGAAGATCAGAGCGCAGCTGCAGCAGCCAACAGCGACAGCAGCTGCGCAGCCGCATCAGGCGCCCTGATACGGCATTGGGCCTAAATAATCTTTTTTACCAACATCGACGCCATTGTGGCGCAAAATGGCATAGGCCGTGGTCAGGTGGAAATAGAAGTTCGGCAGCATGTGCTGGATCAGAAACTGCTCGCCGGTCAGCGTTTTACCTTCCCAGCGCGGCTGGCTGATAGTCCGCGTCGCCGCCTCGTCAAAATCAGCGGCACTGAAACCGGCCAGGTATTGTTTGGTGTCTTCGATGCGCTGTAACAACTGCGCTAAAGTGGTCTCATCATCGGCATGTTTTGGTGCCTGCTCCAGCGTGCCGGTCAGTCGGGCGACGCCCAGTTTGGCGGTATCACAGCAGATTTGCACCTGACGGATCAGCGCGAACTGGTCTGGGGCCAGCCGGCTGTTCAGCAGCACGGCCACATCAAATTTTTTACTGTCGGCGTAAGCGGCCGCTTTGTGCAAAATCGCGCTCAGGTTGTCCAGCATTTTGCTGAACTGCGGTACTGTCAGTGCATAAATCATTGTTTTTCCCCAGGTTGGTCGGCTGGCCTGCTTGGCCAGGTTGCACACCTTGAAATGGGCCTGCCTGCCGGCATTTTCAAGCCGGACTTGCACTTGATCTGCCCGGCCTTTACCTTGTGGTTTTTACCTTTGCCGGAGTTTGATGATGGATGCGTTCTGGTCGGCGGTGGCGATTGCCAGCGCCTTAGCGGTCGGGGCTGTGAGCCCGGGCCCCAGTTTTATCGTGGTGGCCCGTAATTCGATTGCTTTGTCGCGCCGGCATGGTCTGGCCACGGCTTGCGGTATGGGGTTGGGGGCCGGCACTTTTGCCGTGCTGGCGCTGCTGGGTGTCCATGCGGTACTGACCGCCGTGCCGATGGCATTCTGGGTGCTGAAAATCGCCGGCGGCCTCTATCTGCTGTATCTGGCTTCTTTGATCATCCGTGGCGCCCGCGCGCCGATGCAGCTCAGTACCGACGGCTCTGTCGCCATGATCAGCCTGCGCCGGGCGTTTTTCTCTGGCTTGCTGACTCAGCTCAGCAACCCAAAAACTGCGATTGTGTTTGCCAGCGTGTTCTCTGCGCTGCTGCCGGCTACCATTCCGCTGTGGTTCTATCTGGTGCTGCCGCTGCTGGCGCTGCTGATCGACGGCGGCTGGTATATCACAGTGGCTTATCTGTTATCCGCCGAAGCACCGCGTCAGGCATATCTGAAATTTAAAACCGGCATCGACCGCGCCGCCGGCTCTGTGATGGGGCTGCTTGGCCTCAAACTGGTATTAAGCGCGCCGTGATGCAGGCGCCGCCAGATCAACAAAGCTGAACTGCAAGGCAAAACCGCTTTCGCCGGGCAGCAAACTGACTTTGCCGCCCAGCTGCGCCGTCACCAGATTATACAAAATCGACATGCCCAGCCCGGTACATCCCTGCGCCCGGGCTGTGGTGTAAAAAGGTTCAAACAGCCGCTTCCGGCTCTGGGCACTGAGCCCTCTGCCATTGTCCTGATAATGCAGCAAAAAGCCGTCCGGCAGGCGGCTGAGCTGCAGCCGGATGCAGGCATCCGGCCCGGCCTGTGCCCCAAAACCATGCTGAAGACTGTTCATCACCAGATTGCTGATGATCTGCATATGACTGCCGGGAATGGTGTGGACCAATAAGCCCGGTTCGGCGTCCAGCTGCAGCCGGACGCCGGCTTTGTCGGTCAGCGGTGACAGTGTGGTCAGAATATGGCGGTAATACTGCGCCAAATCGATGTGATGTTGTTCGCTGGAGTGCTGGTCCGCGGCGGTACGTTTGAAATTCTGGATAAGGTCCGCCGCCCGCTGCAGATTGTGTTGCATCAGCGGCAGCGCCTGACGCATGGCGTCGCAGAATTGCTCCAGCTGCGAGCGGCTCAGCTGGTTGGCGCCAAGCTGCTGCTCAAGCTGCCGGAACTGCTGTTCAATAATGCCCTGCGTCGTGACCGCCACCCCCAGCGGCGAATTGACTTCATGGGCAATGCCGGCCACCAGATTCCCCAGCGCCGCCATTTTTTCTGATTCCACCAGTTGGCCCTGCGTTTGTTGCAAATCCGCCAGCGCGCGCGACAGCTCTTCGGTACGCCGCGCCACTTTGTCTTCCAGCCGCAGGTTCAGCTGCTGCAGCTGACGTTCATAATCCTGCCGCTCCATTTCTGCTTCAATGCGGCCGCTGAAAATACTGAACAAAGTGGTGATCAGCGCCGGGTTGTCGATAGGCCGGCGGTACATCGCCACCACAATCCCCAGCACGGCACCGTGCAGGTCATGCAGCGGCGTGCCGACATAACCTTCCACGCCAAGATCCACCAGCAACTGGTCTTGTGGAAACAGCTGCTGAATGCCGCAAGGATAAATGCAGTAGCTGTCATCGGCGGCATTGGCGCATGGCGTGTGTTCCAGCGAATAAACCAGGTTGTCAGTCAACTGACCGTCGACCACCAGCGCCAGCGTGGTCGAGGTATAAGCTTGCCGGTCCAGCCGGGCAATAAAAGTAAAGTCTGCATCAATCGCCTGACTGAGCTGCAACACGATGGCCTGAAAAAAAGCCTCCCCGCGGGTATTGGCCACCCCTTCGATGATACGGCGTAAAATGTCGTCCATGTGTCGGCTCCTGAGTCAACGCGTCATCTTTTTCACAAACACCACCACAAAGAGCGCGATGGTAAAACTGCCGGTGAAGGCTTCCACCGCCGCAAACAGCCGGGAAACACCCACCGGCGTGATATCCCCATAACCCAGCGTGGTGAAGGTCACGACCGAATAATACAGGCAGGTCAGCCCCAACCGCAGCGCTTCGGCGATACTGAGCCCGCGATGGTAGTACTGAATTTCGCCACCGGTCTGAATACCAGTAAAAAAATAGCCCACTGCTGACAACAAAATCAGCAGCAGCGAAAACAACACCACCCGCGCCGGCGCCTCACCATAACCACAGAACAAATCAATCAGCCAGGAAAACAGGCGGGCTTTGCTGTATTTCGGCAACTGAAAACGCCGCATCCGCAGTTCCTGCTGAATATAGAGCCCGCTTAAAGCAAACAAACCTTCATGTTCAGTGGCTTTGCGCAAATCGCGGTAAATCTCTTCGGCCTGTTCAAAGTAGTCGCGCGCCAATTCCGGCTGGCCGGCTTTCTCGGCCTGCAGCGCCATGCGCTCCTGATACAAAGGGCGGTCCAGCTGCATATGTTCAAGCCTGGCGCCCTGCAATTTCACGCCAAGTAAATTGGCCTGACTCAGCCGGCTCCAGTGCAGATTGGCATCGCGCAGATCGGCTTTGAGTAAACAGACATGCTGGAAATTGACTTTAAACAGGCTGGCGCCCTGCAAATTGGCGCGGTAGAGGTCGGCATGGCTTAGATCAAAACCAGGCTGGCCCGGGCTTGCCGCCAGATTGAGACCTGAAAGCTGGGCGCGGCGCAAAGAAATGCCACGCAGCTGGCCACCGGCGCGGGCATAAGCTTCCAGCCGGGCTTTGTCGTCGGGATTATTTTTACAAACTGTCGGGTCGTGCCAGTAACACAGACCAGAAGGGCCAGCCATCTCCTGACAGCCGGCCCCATCGTCTTCCTGATAGCAGCAGCGCATGGCGTTCAGATCTTCAGGGAAAAGTCTCTGAAGTCTGGTGCGCGCTGGCCGTTTTTACAAATGGGTCTGTAAAAACTTCAGGTAGGCTTGTTGCGCTGTGATGCGGTTCGCTTTTTTGACAAAACCATGGCCTTCATCCGGGAACAGCACATACTCGACCGGCACGCCATTTTTCTTGATGGCGGCAACCATTTCGTCACTTTCGACCTGCAACACCCGCGGGTCGTTGGCACCTTGCACCACCAGCACCGGTTTTTTCACCTTGTCACCATGAAACACCGGTGAAATGCGGCGTAAACGCTCGCCGTCTTTGGCCGGATCGCCAAGCTCTGCATACAGAGATTCGCGGAACGACTCCCACCAGGGCGGAATGCTCTCCAGCGTACGCACCCAGTTGGTCACGCCAAAAATATTGATCCCAACTTTAAACTCGTCGGTAAACGCCATCGCCGCCATCGTCAGGTAACCGCCATAGCTGCCGCCCATCACGCCGATGCGATCGCCTGCCACCCAATCGAGCGACTGCAGGTATTTTTTGCCATAGACGATGTCCTGCAGGTCGTGCTCGCCGTGTTTCAAATCGTCCAGATGGAAAAAGGTTTTACCGTAGCCGCTGCTGCCGCGGTTATTCACCGCCAGCACTGCGTAGCCCTGATTGACCAGATGTTGGATCGACGCACTGTAACCGGTACGCGACTGGCCACCCGGGCCGCCATGGATCCAAATCAGCGCCGGCACTTTGGCGTTGTTGCTGGCCTGCTTGGGTTTGTACAGCAGAGACGGAATTTGCAGGCCGTCGAAGCTTGGAAAGCGCACCACTTCGCTGACCACCAAGGCCGTTTCGTCGATGGCTTTATCCAGCGCCTGAGTCAGCCGTGCCGCCTGTGGCGTGCCGATGGTCCAGACATAGAGGTTGGACGGGCTGTTGTCGGCATTTAAATAAAAGCTCAGCACTTTGCCGTCGTCAGAGAACTGCACGCCGCGTAAATCACCGGCCGGCAGCGGCGGTAACTGCAACAACTGTCCACTTTGCTGGTCTGTGATGCTGACTTTAGTGGACGCATCGGCATTGACGCCTTCCACTTTGTAGCGGTTGTCTTTGCTAAAACCGATGTACATGATGTCCCAGTCGGCTTTGCTGAACAGGCTGGCTTTGCCGCTTTCGATGTCAAAGGCCATCGCCTGACTGAATTCAGAATGTTCGTCGGTGCCGAAAATCAGCGTTTTATTGTCGCGCGAAAAGCTGTACACGCTGTGGCTGATATTGCCCTGATGCGGCGTGACCAGCGTCTCTGTTGGTTTTTCTTTCGACAGATCAATCAGATAAACGTTGTTGTCGGCATTGGTGCGGGTTTTGATGGCCGCCAGATACTGGCCGTTGTCACTGACGTCCGCAATGTCAAAACTCTGCTCATTCTGATACACCAGGCTGCGCTGATAGGTTTTGCTGTCGTATTTGTACAGGTCAAAAAACTTGGCGTCGCGTTCGTTGGTCAGCACATAAAACGCGCTGCCATCGCCGGCCCAGCTGACAAATTGCGCTTTGAGTTTGTCGCCGGGCGTTAAATCTTTCACGCTGCCGTCGATTTCCCGCACATACAGATGTTCCAGCTCGTTGCCGCCCTGATCAGCGCTGTACAGCACGCGGTCGTCAGCCGGAAACCAGCTGATCGGGAAATTAGCGTCTGTGGTCGATTGCGTCAGTGGTTGCCAGTTTTTGCCATCCAGGCTGACTTTATACAGATTGAACACACCGCTCTCATCCGAAGCGACCAACAGCGCATCGCCGCTGTGGTTGATGTCATTGCCTGAATAAGATTTCGTGGCATAAAACTGCTCAGGCGTGTATTGCGGCACTGTTACCGCTGCAGCTGACACCGCTGCGGCCGGTGGTGCGGCCGTGGCCGCAGGTTCTGGCGCCTTCCCGCACGCGCCCAGCAGGGCGATACTGAGTGCCAGCATCGGATAATGGATTGTTTTCATAGTTGTTCCCTGTTTGTGATGAGCCCACCGCGGGCCACTGACCACAGCGGCCGCAGGCTCATGCCAAACTAGAATAAAAAACAACCGATGACAATCTGTTCTTACATCGGGTTCACAACTGTAGCCAGTTGCTGTTTTTGGTGCTGCCACCACAGCAGCGGCGCGCACAGCAGCATAATGCTGACGGCGTACCACAGATACCAGCCCAGCGTCAGCAGCAAGGCGGCGCACAACAAGCTGCTAAAGCCTGCCAGCGCCCGCCAGCGGGCCGGCAGCAACCGCACTGCGGCCAGCATACTGGCCAGATAGATCACCACAAACACGCCGTTCACCCAGCCGATCAGCGCCTCCAGCGGCCGGCTGATCAAGGCCGACGCCAGAATCACCGCCGCCATCATGCCGATGATCAGATACAAAGCGCGCTGCGGCGCCTGATGCGCATTGAGCGGCCGGAACCAGGCCGGCAACACGCCTTGCATACTGAAACTCTGCGTCAGCCGCGCCACGCTGGCGGTATAGACATTGACTGTCGCCAGGCCGCTGCAAAGGCCAAGCACACCAATCAGCCACTGGCCATAACCGCCACAGAGCCGGTCAAAAGCCTGCGCCATGCTGAGGCTCTCGCCAGGCGCCGCCAGCGCCCACAATAAAGCGCTGCAACCGAGGTAAATCAGCCCGACCAGCAGCAGACCTATCAGCAACGCCGGTACCATGTCCCGCGCCGGGTCGCGAAAATCCTGCGCCAGGTGAGTCATGGCTTCGACGCCCAAAAAGCTCCAGAAGCCGATCGCCAGCGCGTGCGTGATGCCATCCCACGGCAGCGCAGCCGGCCACTGCGGCGCCGGCCAGTGTTGCTGCGTGCTGAACACCGCCAGCATCAGCAGCACCACCGCAACGATCGCCAGCGTCAGCCCCAGCTGCAGCCGCGCCGACAACTGGAAGCCTTGCCGGTTTAACAAAAACAGCACCGCCAAAAAGCCAAACTGGGCCGGCAACTGCCAGTCCGGCCCCAGCCAGGGTTCGATAAAAGACCAGGTCATCAGCAATGCCGCCGAAGCGCCAACCGGCACCACCAGTAAAAACATCAGCCCCAGCACCCGGCCCGCCACCGGACCAAAAGCCTGCGCGACAAAATGTGCCGGTCCGGCCGCATTGGGCAGTGCCGCCGCCAGCCGGGCAAAAATCAGCGTCACCGGCACCGCCAGTAAGGTCAGCACAGCCCAGACGCCCACGGCCGCGCCACCTGCCTGTTGCAGCGACAGCTGCGGCAGAATAAACACGCCGGTGCCCAATAAAGTGGTCGCCAGTAACGCAGCGCCCTGATAACGGCCAATGCCGGTAGTTGCTTTCAATTGCGGGTTCCATTCAAATAGCACAACAGAGTTGATTCTAACCGGTCTCTGACCGGCAGCCTGCCGGAAAGCCCCGGCAAAATCACCGAACCACCGGCATTTTCACGGAGCCTGACCACAGTGAACACCCCGCCTGTTCTGACGCTGGATAAATTTGATCAGCACATTCTGCAACTGTTGCAGCAAAATGCCCGCCAGCCGGTCTCCGACATTGCCGCAGCCGTGCATTTGTCACGCAGTGCAGTGGCCGAGCGCATCAAAAAACTGGAGCAACAGGGCGTGATCCAGGGTTATCAGGTGGTGCTGCAAAAAACCAGCGGCAACCTGGTGCAGGCTTATCTGGAACTGCAGCACAAAGCCGCCCGTTGTCTGGACATCGTTCCTTATCTGCAAAGTTTCCCGGAAATTAAAAGCTGTCATGGCATCAGCGGCGAGGTGGATTTAATGCTGTTTGTCGAAGCCGCCTCAATGGCACGACTGCATCAGATCCGCGAAACACTGGATGCGCACCCGGATATGTTACGGGTGCGCACGCACATGGTGATGAGCCAGTGGTTTGAGCGCTAAACAGGCAATAGCTGCCGTTGATGTTCAGCGGCAGCTTGTGTCGGCGCATGACTCAGGGTCAACAGCCTGCGAAATAGCAGTTACTCAGCGATTGCGGCAAGCCTGAGTCCGACATTCGTCATTGAGTTCGGCCAACGTCTGGCTGTACGTGGTCTGATAACCATGATTGTCTGTCACCGTCAGTGAGACCTGATAGCGCGAATAACTACGTCCAATTGAGTCGTAATAGGCGTTGTTATGTGGCAACTCGAGCGTTGCTGCATTGCTAATCGGGACACCGTCAACCACCCATTGGTATTGCACCAGATAGCCGTCAGCATCGCCGGATGTACTGGTCAGGCGAAAAGTGGAGTGTAAAGGCGTGATACTAAAACCAGCAACGGGCTTATATTTACATTCCTGCGGGTACGCGGCTCATCCCTGAGTTTATCCAGCGACGCCAGACAGCTATAGTTGCCTCTGACCCCATTGACGACTAAGGCCTCGGAAATCCACTGGGAAGGAACATTGGTGTCGTGAACAAACTGGCGTACCGTATAAAAACGACCTGCCACCATCACCTGACAACTGGCATTCCCGCCATAAATGGCAACCAAATCGGTTGAGACCTTGCAATCCACAGGGTCTCCTCCCGTTTGCGCCTGTGTAGAAACACTTAATAGCAGCGCGAGCGGCAAACAATATGAAATTTTCATAGACAGAACTTCCTGATTCACCGGTTTATCCCGGCGGACCATCATCTGCAGTTTGCTTGCGCAAGAACGCACAAAAAAATTACATTTTTATTATATTTTTCGTAAAATCGCCAGCCAACTTCTGGCTGGCGTTTCGTCACTCTGCTGTCGCGTCGCTGGCAACACCTACCTGCATTTGAAGCAAGTTTTTACTTCGCCGGCGGCGCCATTTGCATGGTCGATTCCAGCAAAATGCCTTGCGGCGCGATCTTCATCTGCATACCGACCTGCATATTGGTCTGCATCAGCGCGGCGACATCGGCCGGTACTGGTTCACCGGTGCTTTCTAAAGTGCCTTTGAGTACCTGGAAAAACTGCTGATAATCCATTGAGAACGCCAGCAAGCCGTTCTTGGTCAGCGGTTCTGCCGCCAGTGTTGTAGCCTGGGTTGCGGCTTTGTCACCGCTGTAGATCAACAAATGCTGATCAGAAGCCTGTAACAGCGGTTTCACGCCAAACATCGCCAGCTCCGGGATGTGTTCTGCCAGCGCCAGCGACTCACCCGCTTTGGGCAGTGTCACAGCGGCCAGCGCCGGTTGCAGCGCCTTGAGGCCATCAAACAGCTGACGGACATTGCCGGCACTGATGCCAAGCACCGCGTCCACCGCTTTGGGAACTTGCTGCACGGCATCAAATTCCAGCTGATTGACCTGCAGCGACACGCCGGTGACACCGGCCAGCATGCCCGCCATCATCAGCGCCGGCATCGGATTGTTTTGCTGCAGTTCCTGCTGCCATTGTTGCAGCGGCGCACACTGGTATGGCGTGCCGGTCAGGCCGTCCCACAGCTTGCCGGCAGCCGAAGATAACTGGCTGACATCCAGACCAAGCGCCAGTTGCAGCATTGGGGTCTGCCCCTGCAGCTGGCCAAAACCGGCCGGGATAAAGCCCTGCAGTTGCTCAAGGGCAGCCACAGTGTTGCTGTTTTCTGTCGGGATCAACAACTTGCTGTGCACCTGAGTACGCGCGCTGCTGAGGTCAAAGCGGTTCGAACCGAACAGACCCGGCCAGCTGGCGGCAATCGCAGCCACATCGGTCTGACAGGCGCTGTGCCGCCACGGCTCCACCGCGACCGCCAGTTCAGCGCCAAACAGCAATTCGACATCTTTTGCCAGCCGGTTGCCGTCTTTGCTGGTCAGCACTTTTGCCAGTTCAGCGGTGCTGACATAACCAACAGAACCGCTTTCCAGCTGATATTTTTTGGTGATCTGGGCCAGATAGCCATTGCTGCCCAGATTCTGCTCTGGTTTTTGCAGACCCAGCGCCACCGGCAGATGATCCGGCGTCAGCTTGTCCGACGTCAGCACCAGACTGGCCCAGCCATCTTTGACAGCCACCAGCAGGTCCAGACTGAGTTCTTCATAACTCAGTTTGTACTGGCGGTATTTCTGCTGATCCAGCTGCTGGGCGATATGGCTGAGCCCGCTTTGTTGTTCAATCTGATCAAACATTTGCCAGAAAGCCGCTTCATCACCCAATTCGACTTTCAGCACCGGCGCCAGGCCCACCAGGTAGATCAGGCTGCGCATCTGGGTCTTGATACCGGTTTTGCTGCTGATTTGCTCCGGCGTCGCCAAAGCCTGCAAATACGCGCGGCTTAATGCCAGCACAAACTTTTCGCTGCTGTCTGTCGACTGTGCCAGCGTCTCGTCCAGCTGAGCCAGCGAGGCCTGATTGTAATAATGCGGGCCCATGCCGATGCTGCTCAGATAACTTGGCAGATCGACCGGCTCCAGCTGCGCCGAAAACAACGCGGTATCGGCCGGAACATAATTCAGCGCGGCCAGCTGCGCACCACCGGATGCAGAACCACCATATTTGTACCAGGCAAAAACACCCGCTGCGATCACCGCAGCAGCAATCAGGCTCTTACGCATTATTCACTCCTTTGTGTTAAATCTTGCTGCAGCCGCTCAACGACGGCTGACCGTGACCGGTTGTCCCAACATCGCCAGCGCCACCGCTTCTGCGACTTTAATTCCGTCGATACCGGCCGACAAAATGCCACCGGCATAACCTGCACCTTCGCCGGCCGGAAATAAGCCGCGGGTGTTGATACTCTGAAAATCCGCGCCGCGTTTGATACAAAGCGGCGAGGACGTGCGGGTTTCCACGCCAGTCAGCAGGCCGTCTTCACGGGCAAAACCTTTGATTTGTTTATCAAATTCCGGAATAGCTTCACGGATAGCTGCAATGGCATAGGCCGGCAGCACTGCCGACAAATCGGTCAGCCGCACGCCGGGTGTATAACTTGGCTGCACGTCGCCCAGCTCAGTCGAAGGGCGGCCCGCCAGGAAATCGCCAACCCGCTGCGCCGGCGCGTCATAGTTGCTGCCGCCCAGCACAAAAGCCTGGGCTTCCAGCTGCCGCTGCAGCTCAATGCCGGCCAGCGGATGGCCCGGATAATCCTGCTCAGGGTCAATCCCCACCACAATAGCACTGTTGGCATTGCGTTCGTTACGCGAATACTGGCTCATGCCATTGGTGACCACCCGGCCTTCTTCAGAAGTGGCCGCCACCACAGTGCCACCCGGACACATACAGAAGCTGTACACAGTGCGGCCATCTTTGCAGTGGTGCACCAGTTTGTAGTCGGCGGCGCCCAACAGCGGATGACCGGCGCTGCTGCCAAAGCGGCATTCGTCGATCATTGACTGGCGATGTTCAATCCGAAAGCCGATGGAAAATGGTTTGGCTTCCAGATACACGCCGCGCTGATGCAGCATCTCAAATGTGTCGCGGGCGCTGTGACCGACCGCCAGCACCACATAACGGCTGTGTAATTCGCTGCCGTCGCTGAGCCGCACGCCGCTGACCTGACCGTCGCTGAGCAGTAGCTCATCAACCCGGCTGCTGAAGCGGATCTCACCGCCCAGTTCCTCGATGCGCGCCCGCATTTTTTCCACCATGGTCACCAGTTTAAAGGTGCCGATATGCGGCTTGCTGACATAAAGGATTTCTTCCGGCGCGCCGGCTTTGACAAACTCATGCAGCACTTTACGGCCATAATGTTTCGGATCTTTGACCTGACTGTACAGCTTACCGTCGGAAAAGGTTCCGGCGCCGCCTTCGCCAAACTGCACATTGGATTCGGTATTCAGCGGCTTTTTCCGCCAGAAACCAAAAGTGTCTTTGGTGCGTTCCCGCACTTCTTTGCCGCGTTCCAGCACGATGGGATTAAAGCCCATCTCGGCCAGCAACAGCGCGGCAAACAGGCCACAAGGGCCGAGGCCAATGACCAGTGGCCGTTCGGTCAGGCCGGTTGGCGCCTTAGCGACAAACTTGTAGCTGGTATCAGGAGCAGGGCGGATTTGCGGGTCTTTGCTGAATTTCGCCAGCAGCGCTTCGTTGCAGCTGGTGTCGAGATCGAGCGTATAAATCAGCTGAATATCAGTTTTTTTGCGGGCGTCATAACCGCGGCGAAACACCTGAAAGCTGAGCAGTTGTGCGGCCGTGATCTGCAGCCGGCTGCAGATAGCCCCGGCTAAATCCTCTTCAGCATGATTAAGCGGCAGTTTCAGTTCGTTAATGCGGATCATCGGATTTCCTGTTGGTGTCATGGCGGCTGGCGGTCCCAGCGCTCACAAAGCAGAAATAAAAGCGGCTATTTTACGCGATCGGGCGGCAATTTGCGCGTGCTATCCGGCTAAAGCCGCGACTTGTATTTTCAGCATGCTGCATTACAATTCGCCGCAACAGGCCGGCTGCGGTACGCCGGTAATTTCGAGGACGTCCGTTATGGCCTTTGTGGTCACTGATAACTGCATCAAATGTAAATATACAGACTGTGTGGCAGTATGTCCGGCCGATGCCTTTTTTGAAGGGCCGAACTTTCTGGTGATAAGCCCAACAGCTTGTATTGACTGCGGTTTATGCGAACCCGAATGCCCGGCGCAGGCCATTTATCAGCAAGACGCGCTGCCGCCAGGCCAGGAAGCATTCCTGCAGCTGAATGCCGAACTGAGCGAAGTCTGGCCCAATATCACCGAGGTCAAACCGGCGCCGGCCGACGCCGATCAATGGAACGGCGTGCCGGACAAATTACCGTATCTCGAAAGTTAACCGCTCAGCACATCAGCAGCCGGCCAGTTCACGCTTGCTTGCTGTGAACGGCAAACAGCTGCTGCTCCAGCGTCTGACCTTTGGTCAGCTGACGGTATCGCCAGCCCTGCGTCCGCAGTTCCATCAGCACCGTCAGGTCAAAATCCGGCGCCAGCTCGGCATCATATTCGAGTAAATATTCGGCTTTTTGCAGATTGTCCACCTTGAGCACGCCCGGTAAGGCGCGCAGTGCCGCCAGCACCGCCGCGCTGTCCGTCGTGTCCAGTTGCAGGGTCAGATAACCCTGGGCACTGGCGCTCTGCACTGTATTTTGTTGCACCAGCCGGCCCTTTTCCAGATACAGCACTGTGCCGCACAACCGTTCCAGTTCGAAAATATTGTGGGAGCTGATCACAAAACTGGCCTCACCGGTCAGGCTGGCAATCAACTGGCGAACCTGTAAAGCGCTGACCGGGTCCAGTCCGGCGGTCGGCTCGTCCAGCAACACCAGCTCAGGCCGGCCCAACAAAGCCTGCGCAATGGCCACTCTTTTGCGCATACCATGACTGAGCGCGGTGGCCTTCTGACCGGCACTGGCGCTCAGCCCGACCAGCTCCAGCACACGCAGGCTTTCCGTTTCCGCCTGTTTGCGGCTGAATCCCTGCAGCTGCGCAAAAAAACTCAGCTGAGTCAGCACCGCAAAATTCGGGTCCAGCTGCGCATCCTGCGGCAATGCACTGACCCGGCCAAACAAGGCAGCACTGCCCGGTTTTTCACCCAGGATCCGCAATTCACCGCGGCTGGCTGGCAGATACCCACAAAACAGGCTGAACAGGGTGGTTTTGCCAGCCCCATTGGGCCCGATCAAGGCCACAGGTTCACCGGCCGGCACACTGAAACTGAGGTTATCCAGTACTTTTTTCTGACCAAAAGATTTGGACAATGCTTTGGCTTCAATCAGATAGCTCATAATGATTTCTCCTGCATTACCACACGGCCCAACAGTAACAGCACAGCCGACTGCGCCAGCGGCAAGCCGGCATGACTTAAAGTAGACCAGCCTTGTTCAGCCAACACCGCAGGCAATTGAGCGGCCGGCAGATATTCCAGCACTGCGTATAAACGAGGGAATTGCCAGACCAGATAACCGGCCAGCCCGGTGATGACGCCAAGGCTGACGATAGCCAGACTGATCGCCAGCCGGTTCGAACGCACCAACGCCGAACACAGCGCCATCAGTGCAGTAAAAGGCAGCAAAATCACCATCAGATTCAATAAGATCACCAGACAAGCGCTGAGCGCAGCCAGCGGCAGTTCACCGGTGCGCCAGACCGCCATGGCCAAAGTCGCCGCCAGGCTCAGGCTGATCAGCAGCAACTGCACCATCAGCTGACCGAAAAAGCGGCCGAAGAAAATGCTGTCGCGGCTGGAGCGTAAGGTCAGAAAGCGCAGCGTGCCACGGGAGCGGTCAGAACAGGTTTGATCGGCAGCAGAAAACAGCACCGCAACCGGCATCAGCAAAGCCGTCATCAGCCAGTACACTGTCAGTTCAGGCACAGGCCAATCCAGTAACTTGTACAGACCGACCATGCCAAACAAGTGGCTCAGGCCCATTTGCACTTCAGGATTTTGCAGCTGTACGCTGGCCTGGTGGATGGGATACCGCAGCAGGAAGTACCAGATGACAGTAAAAGCCGCCAGCGCAAACCAGCCTCTGGGCGTACGAAACAAACGGTAGATTTCAAAATTGCTGTATAACCAGATTTGACGCCAGAGCGTCGGAGTCTGAATGGCCATGCTGGCTCCTTGTCAGTATGCGGACAGTCACACTGGCAAGGAAAAGGCCAAAAATAAACTAATGATTTATAAGTGAATTTTTATTATCGCTTCATCACAAAGTGCCAGTTTCCGCTAATTTTTAGTCAAATCAGCCCAGCGCAATGCCTTTAAACGGTCCTTCAGATAACGCTGACTCAGCCAATAACCCGGCCACGACAACAGCAGGCAAGGGAGCAGCAGAAACAAACGCTGCCGCAAGGGCTGTTCCTGCTCGAGCATGGTTAACAAACAAGGGGTATAAAGACCGTAAATCAGCAGAAAACTCCACCAGAAACCGGACCAGTCAACAGGCCACACCGTCATATTCAGCACTCCATGCCTTGGGACGGCAAAAATTACCGAATATCACGGGTTAATGTCAATTTAAAGTTAATTTATTTTGAAATTACCACCATTGATCTTTCAGTTTACCGTAATGGAAATATCCCCACTGGCCGAGCCGGCGCAGCGGCGCCAGCGGAAAGGTCGGCAGCGCGCGCTGAAACAGTGGCAAGTCCGGTTGTGGCAGCCCCATCACTTTGTCGGCCAGCCGCTTGCCGGCCTGCACTGAAAAAGACAAGCCGCTGCCACAATAGCCCATGCTGTACACCACATCGCCTTTGCTGTCGGCCTGATAAATATGCGGAATATCGTCCAGCGACATACAAATCCAGCCAGACCACTGATAGCCAATTTTTAATGTCTGCAGCGCCGGGAAACTCTGTTTCAGGACCGCCAGCAAGCGATTGGCATAATAAGGATTTTCAGCATCGCGGCCGGTAATAGCGCCACGCCCGCCGAATAAAATGCGGTTGTCCGGCAGCTTCCGGTAGTAATACTTCAGCGCCCGGGTGTCCATCACCACCTGACTGGTCAATAAGTTACAGGCAGCCAGCTGCGCCGGTGTCAGCGGTTCGGTGACAATGATTTGCGACAACACCGGCAAAGTCCGCGCCTGCACACCAGGGTGTAACCCTTTGGGCGTATAACCATTGGTCGCCAGAATCACTTTGCGGGCCCGCACTGTGGCTGTTGGAGTCCGTAAGATTTGCTGCGTGCCGTCGCTGTGCCAGTGTAATACCGGGCTCGCAGTATGGATGCGGGCGCCGGCGGCACGCGCCAGTTGCTGGTAACCCCAGGCCAGTTTCAGTGGATTGACGCCAAAAGCGTCGGCAAAACGCAGTGCACCAAAACTTTGCTCGTCTGCCACATAACGCTGATGCACTTCAGCGCGGCTCAGCAATTCCACCTGATAACCAAATGTACGCTCCAGCAGGCTGGCTTGCGCCTGCAGCGCCGGCACCATCGAAGGTTTATGCGCCATCCGCAGGTAACCCGGTTCCTGCTGCTCGCAGTCGATGCCGAGGCTGATGAGCTGGCGCACGCGGTCCAGTCCCTGCTGAAATTCGGCATAAACCCCACGCATCACCGCTTCGCCCCATTGTTTTTGCATCTGGGCGTAGGGTTTGCGGCCGCTGGATTTGAGCACAAAGCCGGCATTGCGGCCGCTGCAGCCCCAGGCAGTCTGGTTGGCTTCCAGCACCACGGCTTTGACACCATGCTCAGTGGCCAGATGATAAGCCGCCGACAAACCGGTATAGCCGGCGCCGATAATCACCACATCGGCGTCGAGGTCCTGTTGCAGCGGTCCGTCGTCGGCCGGAGCCAGGCCTGAATGGGCGGCCCAGTAACTGGCCGGGTAGGGTTCGCCACATCCGGGCGAGCGGTCGTGAAGCGGGTCGTACATGAGGGTCTCTGCTTACTGCAATTTGCTGCTCATCATGGCAACATAACGACGTTTTTCCAAGCTTTGCGGAGACAAGATGCCCCTGTCCTCAACAACTTTTTCCAGGCCGTCAGCGGCCATCACCTTTCAGCCGCTGTCACCCGAACATTTCGCTGCAGTACAAACGCTCGGCAATCAGGTACATGGCGAGGGATATCTTCATCCGGTGGTGCTGGCCCAGTATTATCAGCAAGGCATCAAAAACGGCCATAACGCCGGGGTCGTTGCACTGGACAGTCAGGGGCTGGCCGGTTTCCGGCTGGCTTTTGCGCCCGGCCAATGGCAGCCGGATCAGTGGTGCAGCCCGCCGCTGTGGCAAGTGCAGCAAAACCAGGTCGGCTACTTCAAATGCAACACAGTACGGCCTGACTTGCAGGGCGCTGGCATCGGCGGTGAGTTGCTGCGCTGGTCGGTGGCGGCATTTAAAGCACAAGGCGCGCTGGCCGGAGTGGCGCATTTATGGGTGCAAAGCCCTGGCAATGCGGCAGTGCGCTATTTCAGCAAACACGGCGGTCAGCTGGTCAGAATTCATCCGGACAAATGGCGGCAGGACAGCCTGAATGGCTACGAATGTGTGCGCTGTGGCTTTGACTGCCACTGCGATGCGGCCGAGATGATTTTGCACATTGCACAGGACTGAGCAGTTTTACCTGCGCCAAAAAAACAGCCTCCTCTGCTGGCCGGGAAGACATACAGCCAGCAGAGGAAACTGCGGGAGAGCCTGAAGCTTTGCACTGCAACAGCGCCGTGATATCACAACAACCGGCAGCAAAGATGCAGTGCAGCGGCCAAAAGTCGCAGACACCGGGGGGATTCTGCGACCGACACACCACAAGTTTCACGTGAAACCCTCTCATCTGATGGCAGATGTAAGCGGTTACATTCAACAAAATCACTATGGCAGAGCCGGCTGTTGAATGCAAGTCTGCCGGCCAACCACTGGCTAACTGACAGCAGACACAGGGTCGACTGGCGCCAGCGGATGGGCATTCGGACCTAAGCGGTCCAGCAGGAACTGCAGCACCACTTTGACTGACGCTTTCATATGCACCCGGTGCGGATACATCAGATGGACCGGCAAGGGCTCGGGCATAAATTCGCTCAGCACCGGCACCAGCCGGCCGGTCTGGATCTCCGGCTCCACCTGATAACGGGTGACAAACATCAGCCCCATGCCCGCCAGCACCGCCGGTTTCAGCGCTCTGTTGCTGTTGGCATGTAAAGGCCCTTGCGTCAGCACTTCCAGCGGTTTGCCCTGCTCGAGGAAACGCCAGTAACGTTCCTGCGGGCTGTTGTCGGTACTCAGACAAGCGTGCTGTGTCAGGTCCTGCGGATGCTGTGGGATCCCCGCCTGCGCCAGATAAGACGGCGCGCCGACCAAGACAATCGGCAGGGACGTCAGCGGCCTGGCGATCAGGCTGGAATTGGCCAGCCGGCCAAACCGAATAGCCAGGTCTACTTCTTCGCCGACCAGGTCGACCAACCGGTCATTTAAATCCAGTTCAATGCGTAATTTTGGATAACGCTGCAATAAATCGGGCAACAAAGGCGCCACCACTTTGGTGCCATAAGTCACAGCGACACTGATGCGGATGGTGCCGGCCGGCTCGTCACGCAGTTCGTCTAAGTGGTGTTCGGCCTGATCGGCCTGTCGCACCACTTGCTGGCAATACGCAAAAAAGGCCTGACCTTCGGCGGTCAGCCGGATCTGCCGGGTGGTGCGCTGCAACAGCCGCACCGACAAATGTTGCTCCAGCCGGCTGATCGCTTTACTGACCGCCCCTTTGGACATTTGCAGCAACACCGCTGCCTGGGTAAAACTGCCCGTTTCTGCCACCCGGGCAAAAATCGCCATATCACTTAACCGTTGCAACAATGACATCCGTACACCTCCTGCTCGACGACGCTCAGTTTACCAAAGCTGCCTGATCTCTATTGTTTCTTGTTGGAAACAATCTGTCCTGTATTGGCCGGCTAACCAGGCCCGATGGAAAAAGCTAACATTGCGCACAATTTGTTCAACGGAGGAAAAAACCATGTTTCTGCAGATTCTGTATGCGGTGATTAAAGGCTTACTCGAAATGGATGGTTATCAGGTCCGGCCGGTGCAACAAGCCGGCAAATGCCAGGAGCAACCCGGCTGCAACAGCCAGGCTGCGGGCAAAAAACCCTAAAGCCGCAGTAGTTTCAACTGAATAATATTTCATCAAACAGCACTATTTATGCACAACTGACGCTGAAATAGCTGCCGTTAATCGCAAGAGCACTGGCGTTCCTGCTCATTTCCAATAAAATCCGCCGCCCCCGCTTGGGGGCGATTTTATTGAAAACATATGCAGCCGGAAGTTGTGTTTGTCACAACCTGTTGTACCGGCGCCAAGAGGTGTTCATGTTCCGTAGTCCATTGTTAACCCAAGCCATCAGACTGAGTCTGAGCGCCGCCGCTACATCTGCCGCGCTGTTCAGCCCGGCCCTGCTCGCTCAGCAAACCACCGAAGCCGCCGCACCTGTCGAACGCGTACAGGTCACAGGTTCACGCATCATGCGCGAAGGCGCCATTGCGCCGTCCCCGGTCACTTCAATTTCCGGTGCCGAATTGATGGAAACCGGTGCGTTAAACATCGGTGAAGTGCTGAACGAACTGCCGGCCCTGGCTTCCACCTATTCGCTGGCCAACTCAGGCAACGGCATTGGCAACTCAGGCCTGAATTTGCTGGATCTGCGTAACATGGGCGCCGAGCGGACGCTGGTGCTGGTCGATGGCAAACGGCATGTCGCTTCAAGCGCCGGCTCTGCGTCAGTGGACACCAATACTATTCCGACCAGTTGGATCGAATCAGTTGAAATCATCACCGGTGGTGCATCGGCCGTTTATGGTGCCGACGCGGTGACCGGTGTGGTCAACTTCAAGCTGAAGAAAAATATTCAGGGTCTGGATGTCAGCGCCACGGCCGGCAAAGCCAACGACAACCCTTACAACAACCAGAAGTTCAGCTTCTCGTACGGCAGTGATTATGCCGATGGCCGCGGCAATGCCGCTTTCGCCGCCGAAGTGTCCCAGCAGCGCGCCCTGAATGCCAGCGAGCGCAGCCTGACCCGCACGCCTTATATGGCCGTCAAAAATGCCGCCAGCAAAGACTACAAAGATCCGGTCACCGGCGCCACCATCCATGACGGCATTCCGGACCGCATCACGCTGCCAAATACCGGCTGGTATGACAGTTCCATCAAAGGGAACTTCTACCTGGACGACGCAGACGGCAACAGCAACTGGTATACCTTCAACCCGGACGGTTCCGTCGTGCCACAAAATCTGGGCACCACTTACGGTGAATGGGGCCGTTGCAGCAACTGTGACCTGCTGAACCTGAAGGAATACCAGGATTTACAACCTGATTTCAGCCGCTACAGCTTTAATGCCAAAACCAGCTTTGAGCTCAATGACAATCACCAGTTAACCGCTGAAGCCAAACACGTGGTGAACAAAGGCGATCAGGAAGGCCAGCCGTCGTTCTTCGAATACGATACAGCGCTCGAAATCGGCCGCGACAACGCCTATCTGGACCCAAGCCTGCTGGCCCTGATGAACCAGTACGATGTCGATACTATCTACATGCACCGTTTCAACAAAGATGCCGGCCGTCGTCTGGAGAAAAACACCCGTACCACAGACCGCGCCGTGCTGGGCCTGGAAGGCAACCTGAACGACGACTGGAACTATGAAACTTATGCGGTTTATGGCCGTACTAAGCTGGAACAGAAGAACTTCAATAACCTGATCCGCAAAAACTGGGCGCAGTCGGTCGACGCCATCAAGGTCAACGGTCAAATCGTCTGCCGTGATGAAGCCGCCCGCGCAGCTGGCTGTGTACCGACCAGCGTATTCGGTTACGGCGCCGTCAACCCGGCCGCATCCGCCTGGTTTAATACAGATTCACTGTCGACCAGCGCCATCAAACAACACGTTGTGAACGCCAGTGTCTCGAACGGTGCGCTGTTTGAACTGCCAGCCGGCATGGTCGGTTTTGCTGCCGGCGCGGAATACCGTCGTGAGCAAAGCGATTCAACCCCGGATCCATTTGCTGCCACCGGCGCCACTTTCCTCAACGCGCTGCAGGAAGAACACGGCAAGTTCAACGTTAAAGAAGTGTACGCCGAATTCTCTGCGCCGCTGCTGGCGGACCTGTGGATGATGCAGGACCTGACACTGGATGCGGCCGTCCGTGCTGCCGAATATAGTTCAACCGGCAACGCCACCAGCTGGAAAACCGGTCTGGACTGGACCGTCAACGACGAAGTGCGGCTGCGCGCCACTTATTCGGTCGCACTGCGCGCACCGAATATCGGCGAGCTGTATGGCCCACAAAACCAGACTTATTTCCGCGTCTATGACCCTTGTGGCAAGGAATACAACCAAAGTGCGCTGCGGGTGAAAAACTGTCAGGCGCTGGGTATTGCCGCTGATTTTGACCCCAAAGCCACGGCTTCTACTATTGAAGGTCTGAGCGGCGGCAACCCGGCCCTGAAGCCGGAAGAGTCGAAGTCTTTCACGGTCGGCGCGGTGTACCAGCCTGAGTTTGTCGAGAATCTGACATTCACCGTCGACTACTGGTCGATTGATATCGATGACGCCATCGATTCGGTGTCAGCGCAGGACATCCTGAACAAGTGTGTGGACAACCCGAACGGCATCAACAACCAGTTCTGTGCGCTGGTCAAACGCGACGCAACGAGCAAAGAGCTGAAGCTGATCACCTCTATCACGCAAAACGTGGCAGCCCAAACGGCCGAAGGCATTGATTTCGAAGTCGGTTACGATCTGGATCTGGCCGGTGGTCGTCTGAAAACCAAACTGATTGGCACTTACCTCGATTCCCGTAAGACGTTCTCATTCCAGGACAATCCATCGGTGTTTGAACAAAACGCCGGCACCGAAGGCGAGTCCGTCTGGCAACAGAACCTGAGCCTGTCTTATGTGCGCGATGCCTGGACCGCCACCTGGAAAACCCGTCATTTAAGCGCAGTCAGCCTGTACTCCGATCAGGAGCTGGAAGTGAACCCGGACCCGGTCGACCTGATGGGCTACGGCAGCTACTTCCTGACCGATATCAGCCTGGCGTACCAGTTTGACAACGGCGTGCAGTGGACTGTCGGTGTCGACAACCTGTTTGACCGTGACCTGCCGGGTGTTTCTACCGGCACCACCGTCACAGGTGCAGCCTATGACAACATTGGCCAGTTGTTCTACACCACAGTGTCTTACCGGATGTAACAACTACAGCGCTGCACCTGCTGGTGCAGCCTGCCCAACCCAGCCGGCGTTTGCCGGCTTTTTTTCGCCTTATGACAATTTGCTATAAAAGACTGCCAGAACTACTATGCGGAAGGCTAAAAGGCTGGCGGTGCAAGCGTCTCAATGCAGTTCTGACACTCAAATAAATATTTAATTTTCAACACCTTAAGAATAGATCACTCACATCTTCCGCCAGACTGGCGGCGGACTCGCCAGTTATAACGATAAAACCAACCTACAGCCAAACTTCCAGACATCCGGTTATAACAAAAAGATCTGAATCAGTGCAGATTGTTGCTTTTGCAACAGTTCGCCTGCTGCTTAAATGCGCGCCATTCGCTCTGCGCCAACTGCCGGAGCCTTTTATTGCCGTGGAGTGCATCATGTCAGCCGCAACTTTACCTCTGTTAGATTTCAGCCAGTATCAGGCTGGTGGCGCCAGCCGGACGGCCTTTTTACAGCAGCTGCGGGAAGCGGCGCGTGACGTCGGATTTTTCTATCTGACCGGTCATGGCATCAGTGACGAAACCACCGCAGCCGTCCAGGCGCTGAGCCGGCAGTTTTTCGCACTGTCTGCTGAGCAAAAGCAGCAGGTACAAATGCTGAATTCGCCGCATTTTCGCGGTTACACCCGGCTGCAGGGCGAGCTGACCAAAGGCCTGCCCGATCAGCGCGAACAGTTTGATATCATGCGTGAAGATGCGGTCGTCGGTTTACCCACCGCCAACGCCTTATGGCGCCGGCTGATTGGCCCGAACCAGTGGCCAGCGGCGTTACCAGCCTTAAAACCCACCTTGCTGGGTTTTCAGCAGCAACTGTCTGATCTGACCGTGGCGCTGCTCGGCGCTATGCTGGAATCTTTGCAGCTGCCGGCCGACGCGCTCAGTCATACCATTGCCGATGGCCCTTATCAGCATATGAAAATCATCCGTTATCCGGTCGCCGCCGCCAGCGCCAGTAAACAAGGCGTGGGCGCCCACAAAGACCCGGGGTATCTGACGCTGGTGGTGCAGGACGACCAGTCCGGCCTGGAAGTGGAAACCGCTGACGGCTGGATCGCCGCCGAGCCTATCCCAGGTGCTTTTGTGGTCAATATCGGCGAACTGCTGGAAATGGCATCCAACGGTTATTTAAAAGCCACCACGCACCGGGTCACCAGCCCCGCCACGTACGACCGCTACTCCTGCGCCTTTTTTATGGCTGCGCAGCTGGATGCCACGGTGCCGGTGTTAGCGCTGACACCTGAACTGGCAGCGCAGGCGCAAGGACCGGCCACAGATCCGGACAACCCGCTGCTGCGCCAGGTCGGCGACAACACCTTAAAAGGCCGGCTGCGCTC
>CBINNO010000038.1:0-23204 GCA_966252055.1 uncultured Rheinheimera sp.
CTTGCTGAGCGGTTTTCTGCTTATTTGTCGCCGCTGTTGCCGTCGCCGTCGCCGTTTCTGGCGCTGGCGCTGCAACTGTGCGCAGGCTCAACAGCCGGATGCCGCGGATGTCGAGTTCGGGTTTGACCACGGCCGGCGCCTGCACCAGGCCTGAGTCGTACAACAATTTGTCGTCGCCCCAGATTTGGAAGTTCAGGCCGCCCTGGTCGCGGCAGCTGTCGTCGATACCAAGGTCAGCGCGCAGCAGCAGCCATTGGCCGGTCAGCTGGTAATCGAGCTGGCTGGCGCCGGCGACGCCCAGGCCTTTTCTGAATTTGAGGCCGTTCATCGACATCAGGCTGCCGTCAGCGGCTTTGGCGCCGCCGTTACTCTGGTTGCGCTCGACCGGGCCTAAGCCGTTTTCACTTAAACGCGGGGTTTGTTCTGCCAAAAACAACTGCTGCTTGTCGGCTTTGGGCTCTGGTTGTTGCAGCACGCGGAACTCGGAAATAGCGATGGGGCTGACTGCTTTGGGCAGCAAGGCGTTAAAGGCTTTGGCGCTTGATGCAGCCGTGGCGGTGACCATAGGGTCGGCTTCGGCCTGATCCTGCGTACTCAGCACGCGAAAGCGAAACAGCGTGCCGGGTTTGGCGGCAAACTCAACCTTTTGTAACTGCTGAGATTTTTGCAGCCGGCCGCGTGCGACAGGCTCCCCCCATTCGCCGTTATGGTCGGCCAGGTACACTTCATAGTCGGCGACCTGACCATATTGCCAGTGTTGGTCGTTGCGCGGCGCGATTTCAAAGCCGCTGATCATCCGACGCTCGCCCAGCGCCAGCGTAAATTCGTGCGCGCCGGTTTTCAGCGACTGGTCGCGTTTGGTGCGAAACCAGCTGCCGGGCTTGTGATCAAAGGCATTTTCCAGCGGATGGCCCGGTTCTTCGGCGGGCCTGCTGAGCACCAGCAGACTGTCGGCGGCGATTTGATTGCCAGGTTCCGGTGCTTGCGGATAGTCGCCGGCCGGACTTAACAGCGCGTCCGGCGCGATGTCGAGCAGAAACTGCAGCGGCTGGCGGATGTCGGTTTTGCTGGTTTTGACAAAGACCACACCGGCTTGCTCAGCAGAGAAGTACCAGCCACTGGCGGCTTTGGCATAAGCGCTGGCATCTTTGTGCGCTGTCAGCGGAGTGCCGCTCTGGCTGACTGCACGCGGTTTGGCGCGGCTATGTACTTTGAGCTGGTAAACCCGGGCGCTTTCCTGGTCCTGATACTGGCCCTGTACACCTTCGATGTCGATTTGCACAGCGCCGGCTTTGCCGGTTGGCGCTTTGACGCGGAACTGCTGCTGACTGAACTGGCCTTGCTGATATTGCCGGCTCTGGCCGTCATCTTCGTACATGATGAAACTGCTGTCGCCAAAGGGGTAAATATCCAGCGTCAGCTCGTCTTTGGGCTTTTCACCGTCATACAGCACGGCCGGGTACATCGGCAAAATGGCGCCGGCACGGACAAAAAGCGGCATGGTGGCCAAATCAACCTGGCGGTCCAGCGTTATGCCTGCGGCCGGTGCGTCGACAACACGGCCGTCCCAGTAGTCAATCCAGCGACCGGGCGGCAGATAGATGTCGCTGCGCCAGCCCTGTGACGCCGCCTGTGAGCGGTACACCGGCGCGACCAGCAAATCTTTACCCAGTAAAAACTGATACTTATGTGCTTCGGTCAAGGCGCCGGGCGCATCCGGATAATCCCACATCAGGCCGCGCACCAGCGGCGCGCCGCTTTGTTCGGCCTGATAGGCCAGCGTGTACATATAAGGTGTCAGCCGCAGCTTCAGCTTCAGATAGTCGCGGTTGATGCTGCGGTACGGCTCGTCAAACCACCAGGGGTGTTTGCGCGCCGCTTTGGACCAGCCGGACATGCCCATCAGCACCGGCGTAAAGGCTTTCCACTGCAAATCACGGGTGAAGGTTTCCGGGCTGCCGCCAAAAATCGCGTCGACATCGCCGGTGGCATAAGCCTGGCCGGACAACCCTGAGCCAATCAGCGTCGGAATATGCCAGCGGATATAATCCCAGCTGGCCGACTGGTCGCCGGTCCAGGTCACGGCGTAGCGCTGCATGCCGGCCCAGCCCATCACTGTCCACAAAAATGGCCGCGCATCGGAGTTGTTGAGAATGCCGTCGGCGGCCGCTTTGTTGGCGTCTAAGGCAAACTGATAGCCCTGGCCGGTCCAGGCGACGTCGAGTTTTTGCGCGCGGCTTCCTGCAGTGCCGACTTCCCAGGCAATTTTATCGACGCCGTTTTCGGTCCAAAGGCCGGTTTTAAAACCGTATTTGGCGAGCCCTTTGACGACTTTGGGCAAGTCGGTATAGCCGCAGCCGTAACCGTCGTTGGGTAAGATCCAGCCGCCTGGCATGTCGTGTTCGCGGTATTTTTTCGCAACAGTATCAATCACATCTGGCGTGGTGCCGGTCGGGCCGTCGCTCCAGCCGTCGGGCACAGTGCCGGGTTTTTTCACGTTGTCGCCGTCGTTGTAGCAGTCGGCATCGCCATATTCAAAGGCCCAGCGCGGAATAAGCCGGGCGCGGCCGGTCAGTTCGGTGTAGGCGCTGAGTACTTGCTGCAAGCTGCCGCCGGCAAAATAATATGCGTCAAAGCGGTGTTCCTGATGGCTCAGGCTTAAATATTCGCTGGAGCGAAAATCGTAACTGCCGTTGCTCCAGGTGTTTCTGAGCACGCCATAACCTTTATTGGACATGTAAAAAGGTGCCGGGCTCGGGCGGTCGCCTTCTTCCCAGCCGCCGGAGTACGAAATTTCCAGCGTTTTGCCTTTAAATTCAAAGGCGCCATTTTGCTGGCCGCCACCGTAAAAACGCTCGTCAGCCGCGGTGCTGAGCGTCTGCACACTTTGTTCGCGGCTGAGCTCCAGCGGCTGTAACTCTTCGGTCAATAGCGTCTGGTTGTCGGCGCGGTAGAGCGCAAAACGCAGCGGCGCTTTGTAGATGCGCAGCGCCATTGCGCTGGTGCTCAGCAAGTGATAATCGCCCTGATCGGTCAGCTGGTACGCCACTTTGTGCGCGGCTTGTGGCAGCACGATAGGCGCGGCTTTGCTGCCGTCGCCTGACAGCGTTAAATCTGGCCCGGCCTGCAGGCGCAGCACGTCGGCTTTGATCAAATCCAGCTGCAGCAACACCTGCTGGTCAGTTTGCAGCTGCAGCCCCTGATCGGTCGGGGTCAGCGTGGTCAGCGCGCCAACCGGCGCCGCATTGAGGTTGGCAGCAGCCAGCGCGGCCGCCAGCAGTGTCAGCGCCGGCAGAGCACGGCGCCAGGGAAATACAGCAGGCATAACACATCCTTTTTATCGCGCGGCGGCAAAGTGACCACACAGGCTTTGACGGCGCAGCGGCCGTCAGACGGATGTCCAGCATACAATATATTTACAACGCAGAGGTACAAGCAGACCGGTGGTCTGACCCAGCGCTTTGGTGATTGGTCTTTGGCGATTGGTCTTTAGCGGGCTGGTTTTCCCTGTGGCAGCGGCTGAGTGGGCAGTAACTGTTTTACCAGCGAAGTCAGGGCGTCTGTTTCACTGAACATCAATAAGTGTTCGGTGCTGGCCAGCGGCAGATAAACACCGCCGCTTTGGGCGCACAGTTGCCGGCTCCAGTCGCTGCCTTGTTGTTGCCAGCGTCGGAGCACCGGTGCCTGTTTTTCGTCGGCGGCTATCTGCGGCGTTTCAAAGGCACTGTCGACCACCGACACCGGCACCGCGCTTTGCTGCCACGGCGTTTGGGTGTAAGCCGCCAAATCGGCCTGATAAGCAGCGATTTCAAGGGCCCGGGCCTGCTGGCGTTCCAGGCGCTGACGGGTTTGAAACACTTGCTGCAGATAGTCACGGTCAAACACCGGTTGCAGCTCTTTGGGCACCAACTGCTCAATATGCTGTTGTTCTGCGGTGAGTTTTTTCGCTGTGCGTTCGTTCCAGACACCTTTTTCCAGCGCGCTCAGCAATTCAGCCAGATGGGCGCGATACCAGTCCGCCGGGTAGCCGTTATAAAGCGCCAGCGCGTCGGGCAGCGGGATGTCCGGGTCAATCAGCACTAAACCCGCCAGCCGCGGCTGCATCGCCGGTTGTTCGGCCAGCAAACGGGCGCTGATGCTGCCGCTGGCAAAACTGACCAGCAGAAATTGGCGGGCCGGCAGCTGCGGCAATAACAGCGCCAGATCTTTGGCAAATGCGCGGTACGACGGCGCTGTGGTGTCGCTGCTGAAACCACTGCTGCGGCGGTCGACCAGAAAAGTGCGGTAATGCTGTGCCAGCAATGGCTGCCACAGCGCGTACCAGGCGCTGTCGGCATGAAAATTCTCGTTGGGGCCTGAGATCAGCAGCACCGCGACATCGGTCTGCGCCACTTGCTGCAGATGGGGCGGTTGCAGCAGCCGCACATGCAAAGCGCCATCGGGCAGCGGGTACAATCTGGAGCCGGCCGGCAAGGCGTGGGTTGGCAGGCTGACACTCGCCAGCAGTAACAACAGGCAAAAAGCGCACAACGACATGGCGAACTTCCTTATAAAAAGCGGCAGCCGAAGCTGCCAAATCACCGGCGCTGCAGAGGTTCGACAGCGGCCGGGTTTTAGCTCTAGAGCATCAGGCAAAGTACGTGGCAACGGACGGGAGAAGGGACCAGCAGAGGGCGTTTTGACGCCGAGCGGTGTTGGCTGTTTTGGGGGGATGTCGCGCAGCGGCGCCGGGCGGCAGAGGTTTGGCCGCTGGCGTCAGCGTTGTTTGCGGCCTTCGCAGGCGGTGCTTGCCGTCTTTGTCAGCGTTGTTTGCCAACTTTGGACATGATCTGCTCAAACAAGGCGTCGCGGCTGGCGGCTCTGTTGTTTTCGCCGCAAGGCACCACTTTGATGCTGTGGATGTCTTTACGCAGGTCGGCGCCGGGCGCCGCTAAGGCGCAGTTGTCGCCAATTTTGACGCGCTGGGTGCCGTCTGCGAGCACTTCCAGCACATCGGCCGGCATGTCGGCGCTTTTGGTCAGCCGGGCGGCTCTTTCCTTACGCTGGCGCTCCGATGGCTCAGCGTCGGGGTTTTGGGGTTGTGACAGGCTGTTCAGTTCGGCGGCGGTCAGCGGCCTTTGCGCAGTGTAACGTTGGGTTTGTTGCAAAATCGCCTGCAGATCAAGCGGCTGAGACGCTGCGGGCGCTTCGTTGGTTGTCGTTGGTGTTGTGGCCACCGGCTGGCTGGGGGCTGCCTTGACGGCTACTGTCGATTCGGTCTGAACGGTTGGCCCCGGCGTGGTTTGCGGGGAAACAGGCGGCGGTTTGACAGGCTGGCGCTGTGGACGCGCTGTTGCCGCTGCCGGGGGCGGTGATAGGGCGGCCGGCTGCTCTGTGATCGGTAGCTCTGTGATCGGCTGCTCAGTAGCCGGCGCTGGCATCGCAGCTTCTGGCGCTTTGGCCACAGCAGAGCGCATCAGTTGTTGCAGTTCTTCGGCGCTGAAGGTGCTGATTTGCAGAGGTGGCGGTGTCACCGGGCGCGGCGGCGCGGCCTGCATGCGTTGCTGCAACACCAGCGCACCCAGCAAAAAGTGCGCGACCAGCGAGACCAGCAACCAGGCGCCAAAAGAAGTGAACTGCAATTTCAACGGCCGACTCCGTCCATTTTTCGACCGTGGATAGACCGGAATTTCTGCAGCAGGTTCATTTTACGTGCTTTTTTCAGCACAAAATCGCCGCCAGACTTGTTGCGGCTGCGCAATCAGTTAGCATGGAATGAAAGAGGTTTCAGGCGGAGTCGAACGTGGAGTGGATACTGCAGTTTTTCAGCTATCCGGATGATGCGCTGGTATTGGCCGGTCAATACAGCCCGCCTTTGGTGTTGTTATCGTTACTGATTGCCATCTTTACCTCGGCCGTGGCTTTACAACTGGCCGGCGATGCGCGTCACAGCAGCAATCTGGTGGAAAAACGGATGATGCTGCTGGGCAGCAGCCTGGCGCTTGGCGGTGGTGTCTGGTCGATGCATTTTATCGGCATGCTGGCGTTTGAGCTTTGTACCACAGTCGGCTACGAGCCCTGGCTGACCGGCTGGTCAATGGTGCCAAGTGTGGCGGCGAGCGCAGTGGCGATGTCCCTGCTGGCGCAGGCCCGCATCGGTACCAGCCAGTTGCTGACCGGCGGCGTGCTGGTTGGCGCCGGCATCGGCACTATGCATTATGCCGGCATGGCCGCGATGGTGATGGCGCCCCAGCTGCGTTATGACCCGGCCAGTTTTGCCTTGTCGATTGCGGTGGCGGTGGTGCTGGCGATGCTGGCGCTGTTTGCCCGTTTCGGTTTGCAGTCTTTTTTGCGGCTGCGCAGTTTGCCGCTTAATTTGCTCAGCGGCACTATCATGGGGCTGGCGATTGCCGGCATGCATTACACCGGTATGGCGGCGGCGCGTTTTGTCGCCCCGGTCGACTTTGTGCAGGAAGCGGATACCACCCCTTCGGTGATGATGGCGTTAATCGTCTCTTTCACCACAGTGGCGCTGACGGCGCTGGCGTTTTTTGTCAACGGCTGGCTGAAGTACCGGCAAATGTCGGCCGAAGCCCGGCGCAGCAGCGAGCGGCTGAATGCCATGCTCAATACCGCAGTTGACGGCGTGGTGACTATCAACAGCCAGGGCATTATTCTCAGCGTCAATAAAGCCACCGAACGTATTTTTGGCTGGCCTGAGCATTTGCTGATTGGCCGGAATGTGTCGATGCTGATGCCAAAACAACTGGCGGTGGAGCACGACCATTATCTGGCCAACTACCTGCGCACCGGTCAGGCGCAGATCATCGGCACCGGGCGGGATGTCGACGCGCTGACCCGCGACGGCCGGCTGCTGCCGGTACGCCTCGCTATTGGCCACGTCCGGCTGCCGGAGCAGCATTTATTTGTCGCTTTTGTTACCGACATCAGCGGCCGCAAACAAATGGAACAGGAACTGGTGGCAGCGCGCGACAAAGCTGAGCTGGCCGCGGCCGCCCGCAGTGCTTTTGTTGCCAATATGAGCCATGAGATCCGCACACCGATGAATGCCATCCTCGGTTTTAGCGACGTGCTGCTCAATTCCGAGCTGAAAACCGACCAGCGCAAACACTTAACCACTATTCGCGATTCTGCCCGCAGCCTGCTTGGCTTGCTCAATGACATCCTGGACACTGCCAAGCTGGAAAAAGGCAAGGTGGAATTGTCGCTGCAGCCGTTTTCGCTGCTGGAGATGCTCGACGGGGTGATTTCGACTTTGTGGATCCAGTCCCGCAAACAGCAACTGGAATTACGGCTGGAAACTGCGCCGGAATTGTCGGCCTGGTATCTGGGTGCAGACGACCGTTTGCGTCAGGTGTTGCTCAATCTGGTTGGCAACGCGCTGAAGTTTACCGAAAAAGGCGAGGTGGTGGTGCGGGTCAGCCCGGCCAGAAAGGCCGGCTTTGTGCTGTTTTCGGTGCGCGACACCGGCATTGGCATTGCGCCCGAACGGCTGGCTCATATTTTTGATGCTTTTACCCAGGCGGATGCGTCGACCACCCGTCGTTTTGGCGGCACCGGCCTTGGCACCACCATTTGTAAGCAACTGGTGGAACTGATGGGCGGCCGCATCTGGGCCAACAGCACGCCGGGCCAGGGCAGTTGTTTTGAGTTTGAGCTGCCGCTGCAACCGGTCGAAACGCCGGCACAAAGCGCTCAGCAGGCCCAGTTGCTGCCACAGTTACCACCGCTGAAGATCCTGATTGCCGACGACATTGCGCAAAATCTTGAATTGCTGCAGCTGATGCTGGCGGATGGCGGACACCAGATCACGGAAGCCAGTGACGGCCGCCAGGTGCTGGACCTGACCGCCGGGACCGATTTTGACCTGCTGTTGATGGACTTACAAATGCCGGTGCTGGATGGTTTGTCAGCGGCGCGCCAGTTGCGCAGCCGTGAGCAGGCCGCGCAAAAAACTGCATTGCCGATGATTGCGCTGACGGCCAGTGTGCAGCTGGAAGATCAGCAAGCGGTGCGCGAGGCCGGCATGGATGGCTTTTGCAGCAAACCGGTCGACAAAGCGCTGCTTTACCGTGAAATTGCCAGAGTGCTGCAGCTGCAAACAGCGGCTGTGGCCGGGACGGTCACGCCAAAGACGTTGCAGGTGCTGGATTATCCGGCCGGATTGCAGCGCTGGGGCAAAGCGCCGTTGTATCAGCAGGAATTGCAGCGTTTTATGCTGGATTTGTCCTGTGCACTGGCAGAAATCGATGTGTTACAACAGAAGCAGGACTGGCAGGCTATCGCACGCAAAGCGCACGGCTTGCGTGGCGTGGCCGCCAATTTGTCGGCCGACCAGCTGGCCCGACAGCTGGGCGAGCTGGAACTGGGGTTAAAACAGCCGCCGGCACCAGACTGGTTCAGTCAGCAGCGCCAGGCGCTGAATGACGCAGAACAGGCGCTGCGTCAGGCATTGTTGCCATTGACCCAACCGGCGCCCCGCAAAGAGCAGGGACAACAAGCCAACCTGGTAACCCTGCGCCCGCTGTTGGCTGAGCTGGCCACTGCCGTGGCGCAAAACGAGCTGGCCGATGAGCTGTGGCCGCAGCTGCGGGCGGCGGCGGGACCCTGGGCGGGCGCGCTGCAGGGCATCGAACAACTGCTCAATGATTTTGAATTTGACGAGGCCGGCCGCGCGCTTGCGGCCTTACAGGCCGATATTGCGACGGAGGCAACTGATGCAGCAGCTGCACAATAAACCGAAACTGTTGCTGGTGGACGACGAGCCGGCCAATCTGCAGGTACTGCGCTCGGTGCTGGCAGATCAATACCGGCTCAGCTTTGCCAAAAATGGCGAACAGGCGCTGCAACTGGTGGCGCAGGAGTTACCGGATCTGATCCTGCTTGATGTGATGATGCCGGGCATGTCTGGTTTTGAAGTCTGTCAGCGCTTAAAGCAGCAAGCGGAATTTGCGCTGGTGCCGGTGATTTTTGTCACGGCGCTGAAAGAAGAAGTGGACGAAACCACTGGTTTTGCGCTGGGTGCGGTCGATTACATCGCCAAGCCGATAAGCCCCGCCATAGTGCAGGCGCGGGTGCGTACCCACCTGCAACTGGTGCAGGCGGATGAACTGCGCCGCAGCCGGCTGCAGGTCATTCAGCGGCTGGGCCGGGCCGCCGAATACAAAGACAATGAAACCGGCATGCATGTGATCCGCATGAGCCACTTTGCCCGCGTGCTGGCGCTGGCGGCCGGTTGCAGCGAGAGCTGGGCGGAAGAGCTGCTGCTGGCAGCGCCGATGCATGATATCGGCAAAATCGGCATTCCCGACCATGTGTTGCTCAAACCCGGCAAGCTGGACGACCATGAACTGGCGATTATGCGGCGTCACCCGCAAATTGGTGCCGAAATTATTGGTCAGTGCGATTCCAGCCTGTTGCAAATGGCGCGGCAGGTGGCGCTTTATCATCACGAAAAATGGGATGGCAGCGGTTATCCGCATGGGCTGGCGGGCGAAGAGATCCCGCTGGAAGCCCGGCTGGTGGCGCTGGCTGATGTGTTTGACGCGCTCACCAGTGTCAGGCCCTACAAAGCGGCCTGGACCGTGGAGGCGGCGCTTGATTTTATCAGTCAGCAAAGCGGCAAGCATTTTGACCCGGCGCTGGTGCCGCTGATGTTCAGCGAATTACCGAAGATCCTGGAGATTAAAGCACGCTGGGCCGAACAGACTGACATACAGGCCTGAACGGTAAAGTGGCTTTGTCCCTGAAATCACCTGCGTTATAGTGGTGGGGAAAAAATCAACAGCACCGGGGGGAGATGGTTTTGCTGCGAACATGGATAGTTGGGTGCTGTTGCTGGCTGAGTGTTGCAGCAGTGGCGGCTGAACCGCTTCGGGTGATTTATGGCAGCCCCATCAGCCAGCGTCAGCTGGCGGAACAAACCTATCCGCTCAATCTGCTTAAAGAGGCGCTGCGCGCCACCGGCACCGACTTTGTGCTGCAACCGGCCGGCCGCGACATGGTGCAAAGCCGGGTCCTCAAAGAAATCGCCGCCGGTACCGTTGATATTTATTGGAGCATGACGTCGGCCGAGCGCGAACAGCAGCTGCGGCCCATCCGTATTCCGCTTGATAAAGGCCTCAATGGCTGGCGGCTGTTGTTGATAGCCAGTGGCGACAGTCCGCGTTTTGCCAAAGTGCACAGCCTGCACGCGCTGAAAAAATTTACCTTTGTGCAAGGCCACGACTGGCCGGACACTCAGGTGCTTAATCACAACGGCTTGCGGGTACAAACCAGTGCGCATCCGCCTCAGCTGATGGAATTGCTGAAAAAACGGCGGGTGGATGCCTTTCCACGCGCGGTGTTCGAAGCCGTTGGTGATGCCGAACAGGCCGGTAACGACATTGAGGTTGAGCCGTCGCTGGTGCTGGTGTATCCGTCGGCCGTCTATTTTTTTGTTCATCCCGACAATGTGCAGCTGGCGCAGCGGGTGGAACAAGGATTGCGGCTGCTGCAAAAAAACGGCCGGTTCGACCAGCTGTTTATGCAGCATTATGGCGCGATGTTACGACGCACAGCGCTGGCCGGACGCAGCCAAATCCGGCTGGAAAATCCGATTGCACCAGCGACTTTGCCGTTGCAGGATGCCTCTTTGTGGTATCGGGCCGGCGCTGAGTAACAGGCTGGACCGGTATCGGGGCCTGTCAGCAAAGCAGCTGTCGGGCGTTATACTGACGGGACCTGTCAATGACAGTATGTGGGGAGATCAGGGTGGCCGGGACTATTGTGTGGATCACGCCGTCTGAGGTGTCAGCGCCGGTGCTGGCGGCTGGCTGGCAACTGCTTTGCTGCGAAGCGGCTGTCGCCTTGCAGCAACTGCCGGCGGCGTCTTTGCTGATTGTCGATATTGCCAGCGACGCCGAGGTACAAGCGCTGGCTGCGGCTTATCCTTCGGCGGTGCGCTTGCTGACGGTGCCGGATTGCCGCGACGAGCTGTTATTGCCGCACTTGCATCGTTTCCATTTGTTTTATCCGGAACCGCTGGCCGCCGATGCGTTGCCGGCGCTGATTGATTGCATGCAGGCCTTGCAGCAACTGCAATTGCCAGCGCAAGTCCGCCAGCAGTTGCTGCAGCATACTCATTTGCCTTTGTTACCGCCCGTGCTCCAGCAACTGCAGCAATTGTTGCAGGACCCTGATGTGCGCATTGACGCGCTGGCAACAGTGCTGGAGCAGGACCCAGTACTGACGGCCAAGCTGCTGCGGCTGGCCAACTCCGCTTATATGGGATTTATGCAGGAAACTGCATCGGTCCAGATGGCGGTCAGCCGGCTGGGGCTGAATCTGCTCGATGGCATGCTGTTGGTGCTGGCGGCAGCGCCTTCGGCAGACGACAGCGAAGTGACGCAAAGTTGTCTGCAAAGAGCCGAATGCAGCCGCAAGCTGGCGCAGGGCATGCAGCTCAGCGCTGAGGCGCAGGATCAGGCTTTTCTGGCGGCGCTGTTTCACGGACTGGGTCATTGGCTGCTGGCGCAGTCGGATGAACCCTGCACTGTCACGGCCGCGCAGGCGGGCGCTTTTATGCTGACCTTGTGGGGCTTTTCTGCCGGATTGGCGGCGGCGTTACTGGAGGGCCCTGCCAGCACCACTGAACCTGTGCGCTGGCAGGGCGCAGCGTCGGTGACGGCCTGTGTTGGTCTGACCGACCTGCTACTGCAGAGCCCGGCCGGCACGCCGGTGCCGGGGGCGCCATCGGCGTGGCAGCTGGACCTCAGCTGGCCGGCGCTGAGCCGTCAATACGGCCTGCCGGTGGATGGCGCGGATGTCTGAGCCGGCCCGTGCTTTGCGGCAAAACGGCTGGTTTTGCCAGTTAACGGCGGTGCAGCAACAAAACCTGTGGCAAGCCGCCCGGCCTGTCCATTGCGCGGCTGGTCAGCCGCTCTTTCGCCGCGGTGATGCGTTTTGCGGCATTTATCTGGTGCAGGATGGTCAGCTGTTAATCTCCGGCCTGCACAGTTCAGGGCGTGAAGCCTTGCTGACGCTGGTCGGGCCGGCTGGTTTTTTTGGGGAAATTGCCTGGTTTGATCAACAAAGCCGCACTCATGATGCTATCGCGCTGACCGATTGCCAGTTACTGCAATGGTCAAAAACCGCGCTGCAGCAATTGGTCAGCGCAGATCCGCTATGGTGGCAACGATTTGGTCAGCTGGTCACCGCCAAGCTGCGGCAGGTGTTTGTCGAGCTTGAAGATCGCAGCGTGCTCAGTGCCCGCCAGCGGCTGGCGCGTAAGCTGTGTCAGCTGGCGCCGGAGCCGGGCATGCGGATCCCGCTGCAACAGGAGCAGCTCGGCCAGCTGCTGTCGTTATCGCGCCAGACCACCAATCAGCTGTTGCGTCAGCTGGTGCAGGCCGGCCTGATCCGGACCCATTACGCCACGCTGGAAATTGTCGATGTCGCGGCGTTACGCCAGTGGGCTGAATGCTGAAGTGCGGCGGCAGATTGTCGGCTAGCTGACAGAGTTGTCGCCAGTTGCGCCGTACAGTGGTCAGAAGGGCCCCTGAGGTCTGCAGTGTCAACCAATTCTGAAGGAGAGCCGGATGCGCACATTATCCGAACAACTGAGCCAATACGCCCGCTATCACCGCGACCCCCGCAATATTCTGACCCATTTCGCCGGCATCCCGCTGATTGTGATCAGTGTGCTGGTGCTGCTGTCATTCCCGCTGGGCGGCAGCGCGGTGACGGCGGCCGCGCTGGTCTGGGCTGCGGCCAATTTGTATTACCTGAAACTTGACCTGAAATTTGGGCTGCTGATGGTGCTGTTTACCAGTCTGTGTTGGGGGCTGGCTGATGTGTACCGCAACTGGTTTGCCGGCGCAGAGCTGGTCGCCGGCATTGCGCTTTTTGTGGTGGGCTGGGTGCTGCAGTTTATTGGCCATTATTACGAAGGGAAAAAACCGGCCTTTGTCGATGACCTGATTGGTTTATTGATTGGTCCTTTGTTTGTGGTGGCTGAGTGGGTTTTTCTGGCCGGTTTTGCCCAAGCGCTGCGCCAGCAGATTGAGCAGGACGCCGGTGTGGTCAAAAAACAACGCTGACTGCGCATGGCGGTGTGTCTTGCGGGCGGCTTGTCGCCAGCGCCTCGCCGCCTGAGTGCGCGCAGCGTTGACTGGACATGGTGCTTCCGGCTTGCTTTTGTTGCCAGAATATAGACATTCGGTCTGGCTCTGCTAGTGTAAAACTCTACAGCCCCTATTTAGCAGCAAAAAGGATGTGCGGTGCGCGGCGGGACAGCCGGCAGCCGCGGACAGATCGGAATCATCATGTCGCAATATGCTTCAACACAAGCCCGCTTGCGGGCTGCCCAAGGCTGGCCGTTATGGATAGCGGCAGTGCTGTTATTCAGCGGCAGCGCTTTGAGTATCTGGTTCAGCCGGGAACTGGTGCTGCAAAATCAGCAACGTGCCGCGCAAGTGCTGCAGCAACAAGCGGCTGAGCTGGCCGGGCAAAGCCAGGACCGTGTCTGGCGTTACCAATATGGCCTGCGTGGCGTGCGCGGCCATGTGCTGACCGCCGGTGCGACGCTCAGTCAGCAAAGTTTTTACCTGTACCAGCAGACCCGCGACATTGGCGCCGAATTTCCCGGTGCCCACGGTTTTGGTTTTATTCGCCGGGTGCCGCTGGCCGCTGAAGCGGCGTTTCTGCAGGAAGCGCGGCGCACCGGCCAGCCGGATTTTCGTATCAAACAGCTCAATCCGCATCAGCGGGACCGTTATGTGATCCAGTATGTCGAACCGCTGGCGCGCAATCAGGCTGCGATTGGGCTGGACATTGCCTCCGAACCGCATCGTTATCAGGCGGCTATCCGGGCCATGCAAAGTGGCGAAGCCAGTCTGACCTCGCCCATCACGCTGGTGCAGGCCAGCGGCAAGTCTCAGCAGTCCTTTTTGTTTTTGTTGCCGGTCTATCACAGCTGGCAGACGCCGGCTGAGGTGTCTGAGCGTGCCGCGCATTTGTGGGGTTGGGCCTATGCGCCGCTGATCACGGAAGAGATCCTCAGTGGACTGCTCAGCGAGCAGGCGCTGGTCCAGCTGAGTATTCGCGATATCACCGAAACGCCGGTGCTGTTTTACCAGCACGGCGGTAGCGCAGGTCCGCAAGAGGTCGCCGCTGATATGTTGCTGCCGGCTGATGTGGTGCTGACGCAGCAAGTTTTTGGCCGGCTCTGGCAGTGGCAGCTGCGCGCCACGCCGGCGTTTCTGGCCAGTCTGCAATTACCGCAGCCGCGCTTTTATTTGCTGCTGGGGTTTCTGCTGACGCTGCTGTTGACCTTAAGTGCGGCGATGGGGCTGCGGATCTATCAGGCGCGCCAGCAATTCAGCGCCCAGCGCAACCGGCTGGCGGCCATAGTGCAAAGCTCAAATGACGCCATTATCGGCAAAGATTTACAGGGCGTGGTCACCAGTTGGAACCAAGGTGCCGAACAATTATTTGGCTACACGGCAGCGGAGGCCACCGGCCGGCGTTTCAGCGAGCTGGTGTTTCCGCCAGAGCTGGCTTATCAGGAAGGCCAGTTGCTGCAACAACTGAAGCAGGGCGACAGCGTCAAGCAGTTTGTTACGCAGCGACGGCACAAGGGCGGGGCGCTGCTCGACGTGCTGGTCAATGTGTCTCCGGTGCAGGATGAGCATGGCAAGGTTGTTTCGGCGGCGACCACTGTGCGCGATATCGGTGAGCTGGTGGCGAGCCGCCGTCAGCTGGACCAGACGTTGCGGCAATATAAAACCCTGCTTGACACTATCAATGCGCAGTTTCTTTATGTGGAAACCGACCCGCGAGGCCAGATCCTGGATGTCAACACGGTATTTTGTCAAAGCCATGGCTTCAGCCGGCAGGAACTGTTAGGACAAAGCCACCGGATGCTGAGCTCAGGCCTGCATCCGCCGGTGTTCTGGCAGGCGATGTGGCGCACGATTTCACAGCAACAGGCCTGGCGCGGCGAGATCTGCAACAAAACGCGTGATGGCAGCCTGCGCTGGTATGAAACCGTGATCATGCCACTGAAAAATGCGCTGGGTACCACCGAACGTTTTATTGCGCTGTCCAGCGATATCACCGATCGCAAAGCGGCGGAAACGCAGCGGGCACAGTTGCACCAGCTGATTGATACCGTGCTCAGTGCGGCGTCGGAAGTGGCGATTATCAGTCTGGATGCCGGCGGTCAGGTGCAGTTGTTTAACCGCGGCGCTGAGCTGATGCTGGGTTATCAGGCGGCTGACATGGTGAGGCAGCAACCGCTGACCCGGCTGCTGAGCCCACAGCAACTGGCGGGCAGAGCCCGTGATTTGCAGCTGCAAGGCCAGGATGCCAGCCAGTTGCTCGACCATTTAGCACTGACCGGCGCGCCCGACACCTGGCGCACCGAACTGTGCTGTCAGGACGGCAGCACGATTCCGGTGTTGCTGACGATGACGGCCATTCGTGACACCCAGTGTGCCTTGTTGGGGTATTTGCTGATAGCGCTGGATTTCAGTGAGCAGCTCAAAAGTGAGCTGGATCTGGTGATGCTGCGTGATCAGCTCAGTATCGCCGCTGAAGTGGCGCATCTGGGCGTCTGGAGCTGGCTGGTCGACAGCGACGAATTGTGGTGGAACAGCCGGATGTTTGACATCTACGAGCAGCCGCCGGAACTGGCGCAACAAGGCCTGAATTATCAGCACTGGCGGATGCGGGTGCATCCGGACGATTTGACGCAGACCGAACAGCGGCTGCAGCGGGCGGTCGGCGGCGAGGACAGTTTTGACCCGGTGTTTCGCATTGTGACGCCCGAACGGGGCCTGCGTTACATCATGGGGGGGGCGACTGTCGAGCGGCGGCCGGACGGCCGGCCCTGGCGAGTGACCGGCATTAACCTGGATATCACCGCACAGCGTGAGCTGGAAATGCAGTTGCGTCAGGCCAAAGAGCAGGCCGATGCTGCCAGCGAGGCCAAGTCGCAGTTTCTGGCCAACATGAGCCATGAGATCCGCACACCGCTGAACGCGGTGCTTGGCATGTTGCAGTTGGTACAGCAGACCGCGCTCAATGACCTGCAACAGGACTATGTCAGCAAAACCCAAATTGCCGCCACGGCTTTGCTGGGGCTGCTCAATAACATTCTGGATTTCTCCAAGATTGACGCCGGCGCGCTGGAACTGGAGCTGGCGCCGCTGGCGCTGACCGAATTACTGCAGGACCTGGCCGTGTTGCTGGGGGCCACGCAACAACATGCGCAGGTCGAGTTGCTGTTTGATTTGGCGGCCGATTTGCCGCAGCAGATCCTGGCTGACCGGCTGCGTCTGCAGCAGGTGCTGGTCAATCTGGGTGGCAATGCGCTGAAGTTTACCCAAAGTGGTTTTGTGCGGATCCGGGTCAGCGTGCAGCATAAAACCGCCACTGAGGTGGCGTTGAAATTTGCAGTGGAAGACAGCGGCATCGGCATCAGTGCACAGGCGCAGCAAAAGCTGTTTGCCGCATTCAGCCAGGCCGATGTGTCGATCAGCCGGCGTTTTGGTGGCACTGGCCTTGGGCTGGTGATTTGTCAGCGGCTGCTGGCATTGATGGGGGCAGAGCTGAAACTGGACAGCGAGCCGGGGCAGGGCAGCTGTTTTTACTTCACGTTGCAGGTGCCGGTGCTGGATGAAAGACCGTTGATTTCGCCGCTGCCACAGCAAGGCCTCAAAGTACTGGTGGTGGACGACCAGCCGCTGGTCCGCCAGAGTCTGGCCGCCTGTCTGCAGCAGCTGGGCTGTCGGGCGGAAGTGGCGGCCAGCGGCACCGAAGCGCTGGCGCTGGCGGCACAGGCGAGTGATGCCGGTGAGCCATATCAACTGGTATTGCTGGACTGGCGGATGCCTGGCCCGGATGGGCTGGAGACTGCACAACAGCTGGCCTTGCAGGCCGATGGCCGTACCCCGGGTGGCCGTACCCCGCCTTTACTGATGATGGTGACCGCCTTTGAAAGTGAAGTGTTGCAGCAGCTGGCCGCGCAGCAGCAACATCCGTTGTGCGATGTGCTGATTAAACCTGTCACACCACAGCAATTGCAGCAGCGTATCCTGCGGGCACTGAGTCAGACCGACAGCCATGCTGAACCCGTCCTCGCCAGACCGGTCAGTCAGCCGCTGCTGGGTTTGTCTTTACTGGTAGTCGAAGACAATGCGCTGAACCGGCAGGTGGCCGAGCAGCTGTTGCTGTCGGCCGGCGCTAAAGTGACACTGGCACAGGATGGTTTTATGGCGGTGGCGCTGGTGCAGCAGCAACCTTTTGATCTGGTACTGATGGATTTACAAATGCCGGGCATGGACGGGCTGACGGCGACGCGCCATATTCGCCAGCGCTTGTCACCGGAGCAATTACCCATTATGGCGATGACCGCCAATGCCACCGCCGAAGACCGCTCGGCTTGCCTGGCGGCGGGCATGAATGCGCACGTGGCCAAGCCGATTAATCTGCAGAGCTTATGTCCGCAAATTCTGGCGTTGACCGGCCAGCACACAGCACTGCCGGCGCCGGCGGAAGTCAGCCCGGCGTCGGATGCGCTGCTACAGCCGGCGGTGGATATTCTGCAGCGGTTTGGTCAGAATCTGAACCTGCTGCGCCAGGCCTGGCAGCAGTTTCCGGCCGAGTGGCAAAGTCAGCTGCAGGCTTGCCGGCAGGCTACGTCGCCGTTGCAGCAGGACATGGTGTTGCACACTATGCAAGGCGTGGCCGCGACGCTGGGAGCGGTTCGGCTGGCACAAGCGCTGCGGCAAAGCCGTGAGGCGCTGAAAAAAGGCCAGGCGCCTGATTTGGCTGCATTATCTGAGCTGGCGACTCAAAGCATGCAACAACTGGCGCAGCAGCTGTCGCTGCAAAGCGGGCCCGCTTCAGCCGAAGTTCAGCCGGCCACTGGCAGCGTCGGTCTGACCGCTCCGGTGGATTTGCTGGATGCGCTGGAACGGGCGCTGGACAGCCAAAACATGGCAGCACTGGACTTAGCCAGTCAGCTGGCGGCGCAGGATGCTGCCGCTTTGCAGGTGCTGCAACAGACCGAACAGCTGGAGTTTGCCGCCGCTTTGGCGACACTGCGGCAACTGAGAAGGAATTTGCACTGATGACCCACTACACCGACTGGTATCCGACAAGCAGTTCGCAGCCGCGGCTGTTGCTGGTCGACGATCATCAACTGAACATCCGGGTGATGTATGAAATGTTTCGCCACGACTATGAGGTGTTTATTGCGCTCAATGGCGAACAGGCGCTGGAAAAATGTTTTGAGCTCAAGCCCGACCTGGTGCTGCTGGATGTGGTGATGCCGCGGATGGACGGTTATGAGGTTTGCCGGCGATTGAAAGCGGACCCGGAACTCTGTGATATTCCGGTGATTTTTATCACATCCCATTTTGATGAAGCCGACGAAGTGCGCGGTTTTGAGCTGGGCGCGGTCGACTTTATTCACAAACCTGTTAATCCAATCATCACCAAAGCGCGGGTGAAAACCCAGCTGCAACTGAAAATGCAGACCGATGTGCTGCGCACCATTTCCCAGCTCGACGGCCTGACGGGCGTCGCCAACCGGCGCCGGTTTGACGAGCAGCTCAGTCTTGACTGGCGCAGCTGCGCCCGCACACAGGAGCCGCTGGCGCTGTTGATGCTCGATCTGGATTACTTTAAACAGTACAACGACGAATTTGGTCATCTGGCCGGCGACGAATGCCTCAGAAAAGTGGCGCATGTGCTGCAGCAAACGCTGGGCCGGCCTTATGACTTGCTGGCCCGTTTTGGCGGCGAAGAATTTGTCGTGTTGCTGCCGCGCACCGAACTGTCCGGCGCCCGCTTTCTGGCAGAGCGGATGCTGCAGCGGGTGGCAGATTTACATCTGCCGCATCCGTTGACCCCGACCGGCCAGGTCAGTTTAAGTGCGGGCCTTGCCTGCGCCGTGCCGCTGGAGCAAAGTTCGCCACTGGTGTTGCTGCAACAAGCCGACGATCTGCTCTACAAAGCCAAGCAGGCCGGCCGCAATCAATTACAGAGCATGTCGGACCGCGGATAAGCGGTCTGACTTATTTCTGTCATCTTTGTTACCTAGACTATCCGGGTTGCCACGACAGGTACAACTGACGGCTGGCAACGCGGCAACTGCAGTCTGTTGCCGCTGTCCCTGCTTCGCCGGAGAATTCTATGCAGCGTCGTCCCGCGCTGGTGGCCGCTGGCGCCACCTTGTTGTTATGGCTCGGAGTGCTGTCGCTGGCCGCCTATCTGGGTTACAGCGAACAAAATACCAATCAGGTGAAAGCCCGCACTGTGGCGCAGCAAGTGGCCGGCGCCTTAGAGATTATGGCGGCGGACCGGCGCCGCGCACTGGATGATTTGGTCGGCCACTGGCCGGTCAACAGTGCCAACGAAACCGACTGGTTCAACGTGCGGGCTTATACGCTGGCCAAAATGTTGCCGGGACTGCGTGATTTGTTACTGCTCGACAACGAGGGCAAGGTGCTGTGGGGCATTGACCCAAACCAGCGGCCATTGCTGCTGGGGCAGTCGTTTGGTGCTGTACTGGGTGAACCGCTGCGCGATGAACTGGTGCTGCTTTATCCGCCGGGCCGGCCTGACAATCTGGTGCTGGTGCGGCAAATCAGCATGCAGGGCCAGCCGCATGGTTATGTCGCCGCGTTTTTTGATATTGCCGGAATTCTTGCCGTCTACACGGCGGATTTGGCGGCGGGTAATTTGAGTTTTCGCATGCAGGACGGCCAGACGGTGCTGCAGCAAGCGGACAACTGGCAGCCGGACAGCCTGAGCGTCAGTCAGCCGCTGGAATTTGCCGGCCGCCATTGGCTGTTCAGTGTGCAAAGCCAGCAGAGCAGCTGGCGGGTGGCCGCATCGCTCGCGCTACTGGGCAGTCTGATCGTGATGCTGCTGGGCTTTTTGCTCTATCGTCAGTTTGCCAAAGAAGCGCAGATCCGCTGGTTCCAGCAACTGTATCAGTCTGCCGCCGATGCTGCGCTGGATGCCATGTTGCTGTTTGCCCGTCAGCCAGCCCACGACAAAGCCGAGCCGGATTTTGTGCTGCAACAATACAATAAAGTGGCGCAGCGGCTGTGCGCGCCCGAGGTGTTACAGCACAGCCAGTTGCTGTCGGCGCTTTGTCAGGTGCTGCAAGCCGACTGGTTTCTGGCTCGCTGTCGCCAGGTCGACAGCAGTGGCGAAGCCTTTGAAGCCGTGCTTTACCAGCCGTTTGCCGGCATCCATGCTGACTGGTTACGGCTGCAGGTGGTCAAATCCAGTCAGGGCCTGGCCGTGACGTTTCGCGATGTCAGCGCTGAACACGCCTTACAGCAACAAATTCGTTATCAGGCTGAGCATGACCAGTTGACCGGTTTACTCAATCGTTATGCATTTGAGCGGCGGCTGGCGGAGCTGTTAGCCGGCCAGTGCCGCGGCGCTTTGTGTTACATCGATATGGACCAGTTCAAGCAGGTCAATGACAGTTGTGGTCATCTGGCGGGCGACGAATTGCTCAGGCGTGTTGCCAGTTTACTGGGCGCCGGGTTGTCAGAGGCCGACATTCTGGCGCGGGTTGGTGGTGATGAATTTTGTCTGGTGCTGGCGGGGCGCGACCTGAGCGCGGTGACCAGCCATTTACAGCAACTGCTGCAGCGCATCAGCGAGTTCCGGTTTGGCTGGGAACAGCAGATTTTTGCCATCGGCGCCAGCATTGGCGTGGTGGATCTGACAGGTTATCAGGGCAGCAGCACTGAACTGCTCAAAGCGGCGGACAGCGGCTGTTATCTGGCCAAGCATCAGGGCCGTAACCGTTATTTTCTGGTCGATGCCGATGCGCCGGAGCTGAATCATCTGCAACAACAGCGCTTGCTGCTGTCGGTGCTGCGTAAGGCGTTGGATCAGCACAGTTTTGAGTTGTATGTGCAGCCGATTTTACCGCTGTCGGTGCCATCCAAAGGCTGTCAGGTCGAAGTGCTGCTGCGGCTGCGCGATGAAACTGGCCAGTTGGTGAGCCCGGCGCTGTTTATTCCGCTGGCGGAGCAGCATGGCCTGATGGGGCAAATTGACCGCTGGGTGATCCGCCGGGTGCTGCAGTTGCTGGCCGCGGCGCCACAAACGCTGGCGGCGCTGGATAAATGTGCGATCAATCTGTCCGGCCCTTCGCTGAGCGACCCGGCGCTGCTGGGATACATTCGCCAGCAGCTCAGTGTGTACGGTGTGGCGCCGCAAAAGATTTGCTTTGAGATCACCGAGACGGCCGCTATCACCAATATGGCGGCGGCCAGTCGTTTTATCGACAGTCTGCGCCAGCTCGGTTGCCAGTTTGCGCTGGATGATTTTGGCGTGGGGATGTCGTCTTTTGCTTATCTGAAACACCTGCCGGTTGATTACCTGAAAATCGACGGCTCTTTTGTCAAAGCCATGACACAAAACGCCACCGATGCGGTGATGGTGCGGGCGATGGCCGATATTGCCCGCAGCCTGCAAATGCAGACCATCGCGGAGTTTGTGCCGGATGAGGCCACTTGCGTGCTGCTGCGCAGCATGGGGGTTCACTACGGTCAGGGTTATGGTCTGGCGCGCCCTGAGCCCTGGCAGCAATATTTTGCCACTGTGGCCCGGTCTGCCCGCAGCGCCTGAGTGTGAACGCGGCACGCGGTCTTCAGACTCGTTTGTGGTAGTACGGACGGAGCAGTCCTGTACGCGTGTAAATTGTGCCGACGTAAAAAAGGTGGTGCCAGCTGACACCACCGGATTGAGTCAGGCGACTCTAGAGCACCGATCAGTTTAAAAAGCGACAGCAGCGAAACACAGAATGGCCGCAGGCAAGGCGGATTTTCGAAGCTTTAGTGGTGCTAAAGCGAGAAAATTTAACGCGGCATGCGGCCATGCTGGTTTCGCCCATCCGGGAGCGCCTGAAAAAGACTCACTCGTCGTTGTCACAGCTCGAAAGAGCGCCACTATTCCTTCGCTGTGCCGCCTTGATTGAGTCTTTTTCAGGCAGCTCTGCTGCTCGCTTCTTAAACTGATCGATGCTCTATGACAAGGATGCACAACAGGCTGTGTCAGTAAACCAACACAGCGCCGGCACCGGCGGCAACAAAAGCCGGTTCAGCGGCGCTTATGTTGGCAGGTGCAGAAGGCAGATTTCTGACAAAGCGCCGAAAGATTAATGACAATTGTTGCTAAGCGGCCTGTAGCTCTGGCCGCTTTGACTCAAACGTTCGCAGCAATCAGGCTCGCTGCGGACTGCGCAGTCCAATTATGCATCCAGTGCCGCAAGCGCAGCATCCAGTTCGGCTTTATCCGGCGGCACACAACCCTGGCGGCTGATATTGAGGCTGGCGGCCAGACAAGCGCGGCGCAGCGGGCCGGCCAGGCTGCGAAGTGGCGCGTCTTGCGACAGCAGCGCTTGCAGCGGCTGCTCTGGCGTATCAAGCGCGAGCAATTGCACCAGCAGATTGGCAAAAAAAGTATCGCCGGCGCCAACCGTATCGACAAAAGGCGACGGCGGGATCACCGCCTGACGAAGGCTGGCAGTTCCCAGCCGCAGCTCGGCGCCGTCGCCGCCGTAAGTCAGCGCCAGCAGCGCTGTGGGGGCCAGCTGCTGCAGTTGGCTGATGGCGTCTGCCAGACTGAGCGCAGGCCACAGCGCGGCCAGGTCTTCGTCGCTGGCTTTGATGTAATCGGCCAGCGGCAGCACTGTCATGATGTGCTGCAGGTAAGCGGCCGCGTCGCTGACAAACTGCAGACGCACGTTGATGTCGATGCTGAGTTTAATGCCAAGGCTTTTGGCATGTTGCAGCACCGGTAACAGCCTGGCGGCATCCTGTGGTTCCAGCGCCAGCGAACCGGTGTGCAGGATGCGACAGTCGGCCGGCAGCGCTTTGATGAGCGTATCGGTGTCGTAGTCGCGGTCTGCAATACCCTGGCGGTACAGGCTGTAACTGGGGTGACCTTGCGCGTCCAGCCGCACCAGCGCCAGCGAACTTGGCAGCGCGGATGCCTGTGGATAGCCGGCACTGATCTGTTTTTGTGCCAGCAAGGCCCGGAAGTTGTCGCCAAAGCCATCCGCCGACAGCGGCGACAGATAACAGACCGGCACCTGTTGGGCGGCGCAGGCGATGGCAAAATTCAGCGGCGAACCGCCTTCGCGGGCCCGCAGCCGGCCATCCGGCTCGGGAAATATATCAATG